>JAYUXO010000178.1:0-4307 GCA_043753505.1 Comamonadaceae bacterium | reverse complement strand
GTTGGGGAAAGCTAGCAAGACATCTAATTAATCAGGCACCTTGGCACCGCAACAACGTGTGCTGGATCAAAGCGTAGTTTAAGATTCAATCAACTCTGAATTTGAGTATTAAGACTGTGTAAACTATTGCCTTAGGGAGTATGCGCGAAGTAATGCCATGGTGGTGCAATGTGCTACCTCACCCAGCCATCTAAAATTTAAGAGTTAATTTTTTAAGCTTTCCATGTCCGCCCTCATATCCACCCCCCCACCCCAAGACGACAACCAACTCATGCTGGAGCGCCAGAGCAAGCTGGCCGCTTTGCGCACTGCCTGCGAAACCAACGGCAGCGTCCCCTTCCCCAACGACTTCAAACCCAGCCACCGCGCCGCCGGTTTGCTGACTTCTTACGGCAACAAAACCGCTGAAGAGTTGGTCGAATTGAACGTGCAGGCCAGTGTGGCGGGCCGCATGATGCTGAAAAGAGTAATGGGCAAGGCCAGTTTTGCCACGGTGCAGGATGCTTCCATGGGCACCACCGGCGGGCGCATCCAGGTGTATGTGCAACGCGAGGCGGTGGGCGAGGCGGTGTATGAAGACTTCAAGCACTGGGATCTGGGCGACATCGTCGCGTTTGAGGGGCGGGTGTTTAAAACCAAGACGGACGAGCTGTCGATCCATGCCACGCGGGTGCGACTGCTGACCAAAAGCCTGCGCCCGCTGCCCGACAAGTTTCACGGCATGGCCGACCCGGAGCAAAAGGTGCGCCAGCGCTATGTGGACTTGATCACCGACGACACTGCGCGCGCCCGCTTTATTGCCCGCAGCAAAGCGGTCAGCAGTATTCGCCAGTTCATGGTGAACCACGATTTTCTGGAGGTGGAAACGCCCATGCTGCACCCCATTCCGGGTGGTGCGAATGCGCGCCCGTTTGCCACGCACCACAACGCGCTGGACCAGCAAATGTTTTTGCGCATTGCGCCCGAGCTGTATTTGAAGCGGCTGATCGTGGGTGGCTTTGAGCGGGTGTTTGAGATCAACCGCAACTTCCGCAACGAAGGCATCAGCTTGCGGCACAACCCCGAGTTCACCATGATGGAGTTCTACGTGGCCTATTGGAACTACCAGGACTTGATGACGTTTACTGAGGCGCTGATTCGCGATGCGGCGCAGCAGGCAGTGGGCACGCTGCACTTGAGCTACGGTGGCAAGGCGGTGGATTTGAGCGAGCCGTTTGAGCGTCTCACCATTCGCGAAGCCATCATGAAACACACCGAGGCAGGCCAAGCCCTGGAAGACGACTCGGGCCTGCGGGTGGACGACGCGCAGTGGCTGACGAATGCGCTGCGCAAGCTGGGTCTGAACGAGGGCAAGCACAAGCTGTCGGCGCGCACTCTGGCGGGTTTACAGGTGCTGTACTTTGAAGAAACCGTGGAAGACAAGCTCTGGCAGCCCACCTTCATTTGCGAGCACCCGGTAGAAATTTCCCCGCTGGCCCGCGCCAGCGACACGCACCCCGAGGTAACCGAACGCTTTGAGCTGTACATCACCGGCCGCGAGTTCGGCAATGGCTTCAGCGAGTTAAACGATGCGCAAGACCAGGCGGCGCGCTTCCAGGCCCAAGTCAACGCCAAAGACGGCGGCGACGACGAGGCCATGTACTACGACCACGACTTTGTACGCGCCCTGGAATACGGCATGCCGCCCACTGGAGGCTGCGGCATTGGTATTGACCGGCTGATGATGCTGCTGACGGATAGCGCCAGCATTCGGGATGTGATTCTGTTTCCGGCGTTGCGGCACCAGGCGTGATCGGGCGGTCAATCCAGCGGGAACCAGCCCACCGTCAGCACATCTGCAACGGCCCAGGGGCAGCTATCGGAAAAGTCGGCCAGCCCAGTTTCATTGGCTGCCGTGGTCACTGGATCAGCCCATACGCCTTCCAGCCACAACGCATCTTGAAAACGTGGCACCAAACTGGGTGTTTCCTGCAAATGAATCCCGATGCGCCGCCGCTGTTCTTTGATGGTGCGCTCCCAACTGTTGCTGCGCCTGCCAGGTTGAAACTACCACTTGAGTAAACGCGCCATCAAGAGTGACAGGCAGCTGGCCAACTCGCGTTGTTCGGTTTTGCCCACGTCATCAATTTCCTGCGCAATGTTTTCAATGTCCAACTCATTCAAGCGCCCGGCACGTAGCAAGGCCGATTGCTCATCGCCCAGGCCACGATGTCTTGCTGGTGAGGGGTGGTGCTCACATTGGCTCCTGTCAATCCAAGACTTTCATTCTGCGCGTGATGTCTATACCGGCCACACCACCCCGTTGTCGTTCAAGATCGCGTCCAGCGGCTCGTCGTGGGCTTCGGGCTCAAAATCATCCACATAGCTGCCGGTGTAGCCCAGGCCCACCGTAAAAGGCTTGGGCAGCAGGGTGGCCAGCATGCGGTCATAAAAGCCGCCTCCGTAGCCCAGACGGTAGCCTCCTGTGGAGTAGCCCACACAGGGCACAAACAGCAGCGTGGGAACGATCACCTCAGTGTCTTTGGGCTTGGGAATACCGTAAGCGTCTTCTTCCATCTCGCAGCCCGGGTACCAGGCATGGAACACCATGGTTTTGTGCAGCTTGTTGACCACGGGCAGGCCAATCAGTCGGCGCTTGGGTTGCTCGATGAGCTCGCCGTCTTCCTTCCACCGGTGCAGCGCGGGCAGGGGGTCAAATTCGCCTTTGATGGGCCAATAAGCACCGATTACCGTCTCGGGCCGGTCAAACAGCCAGATGCGCATCACCCGCTGTAACAGATCGGCCCGTTGTAGCCGATCGGGCAGGTTCAGACGTTGCTCTATTAACGCGCGGCGCAGCATGGCCTTTTGTTCTGTCTTATCCATTGGCTTATCCATAATCACCTCATGAAGTTCACATTTATTCTGACAGGGCTTGCCCTGGCATTCACGCTGACCGGTCTTGCGGCTCAAACCAAATCCGATGACTTGATTCTGGAGATGAACCGGGCCTACAAAGCCCGCGACACCCGCAAGCTCGCAACTTTGCTCCCCCAGACCCGTGGCCACGCGCTGGAGCCCTGGGCGGCTTACTGGGAAATCAAGGCCCGGCTGGACACCGCCACCGATGCGCAGGTGCAGGACTTTTTTGCCCGCTACCCCGGCACTTACCAGGAAGACCGCCTACGAAATGACTGGTTGCTCCTGCTTGGCCAGCGGCGCGACTGGACCACATTTGCTGCCGAGTACCCCAAATTCCGCATGAACGACGACCGCGAGGTGCGTTGCTACGCACTGCTGGTCGAGCATGTGAAGGGCGTGGTGTCTCCCTCCGCCGCTGATGAGGTACGCCGCCTGTGGTTTTCCTTGCGCGATGCGGATGACGGTTGCACCAGCGCCGCCAGCCGCTTCGTGGGTAGTAAGGAGGCACCGCGCCTCGCAGCGGCTGATGTCTGGCGCAAGGCGCGCCTGGCCACCGAAGCCAACCGCCCGCGCGCCGCCGCTGCCGCCGTGGAAATCGTGGCGCCTGAACTGGCCAATCTGGTGGCAGAGCTGAACGCCAGCCCCATCAAGTTTTTAAGCAACCGCACCGGAGCGCCCTCGCGAAATACGAAAGAGCTGGTCACTCTGGCCCTGATCAAACTGGCCACCAGCGACAGCGAGGGCGCTGCCACCCAGTTAAATACCCAATGGAGCAAACACTTAAGCGCCGAGGAGCGCAACTGGGTCTGGGGCGTGATTGGCAAACAGGCCGCAGGCCGGCTGGATGGTGAAGCCCTGAGCCACTATGCCAAGGTAAGCAAATTTAGCGATTTGAATGACGAACTACTGGCCTGGAAAGCCCGCGCCGCACTGCGCGCGGCCAGCACGCCACGCTGGAAAGAACTGCTGTCGGCTGTCAACGCCATGAGTGACGAGGGCGCGAAAGATGCCACCTGGGTTTACTGGAAAGCGCGTGCCGTCAAGGCTACAGAGTCATCGCCGGAAGGTCAGGCCCAAGCTCAAAAGTTGTTCCAGAGCATCGCCTCGTCGCGCGGTTTTTACGAGCAACTCGCGCTGGAAGAAACCGGTCAAAAAATCACTGTGCCCGCTAAACCCGCGGCCATCACACCCGAAGAAAAAGAAGCCGCCCGACTGAACCCCGGTTTGAACCGTGCGCTGTACGCCATTGCCATCGGTCTGCGCCCCGAGGGCACACGCGAATGGAACTACAGCACCAACCTGGCTGGCAGCGCCAGCACCGGCGCCGACCGTGGCCCCATGGCCGACCGCGAACTGTTGGCCGCCGCCCAGTTCGCCTGCGACCGCGAGGTGTGGGACCGCTGCAT
>JAYUXO010000177.1:0-26512 GCA_043753505.1 Comamonadaceae bacterium | reverse complement strand
CCGCAGCGGCACCCCATTGGCCCATGAGTCCCAGGCCGAAGCCGCAGAACAGCGCGGCAAGCAAAACAGACTCGCTGAGGTAGCAGGTCAATGACATGCGGCCTGCGGGGCGAAAGAGCGCCAGCCACGCGGGTTTTCGGATGTGGATCATGGCAATCACTGATACATAGCCTGCCGACAGCGCGGGTGCGGTGACGAATCCAACGGCCAGCGCCCCCATTTGCTGTGGGCTCTGCCCTTCCACCGATTGACCCGACGCGAGCAGCCCGACAGCCGATATCAACGCGCCGGGCAATCCAACCAGCAAGCCAAGCCAGATTCCACGCCGCAACCACGTTTCATACGCATGCGGCCTGCGCAGGCACTGATGGCGGCCGGCTACAAGCCCAATGCAAAAAAGCCCCAACACCGCCAACCCGTTGAGCACAAGAATGGTGAATTGCGCAAAAGGCCACAAGCGCATTCGCGCACCTACGGCCTCCCAGAACGACCCGGTCGCCAGCGACTTGTCAATCTGCATCACATAGGCCTGCCACGCGCGGTTCGCGGCGGCATCTTCTGTGGTGGACAGTGCGAGCGCGAGCAGGGACAGCCCCCATAAAAGCGCGCACACAGCAGCAGACCCAAGCACCGTCTGGTCTGAGCGGGACGACAGCACCAGCATCACTGTGCCCAGCAGCGCGTAAAGAAGCAGGATGTCTCCCGCATAAAAAAGCGCGCCATGCGCCAGACCCAGAAAAGCCAGACCGAACAGACGCCGCCGATAGGCCCGGCGCTGAGCCCGGGTGTTTTCCTTCAGGACATAGCTCATGCTGTAGCCAAACAAAAAAGAAAACAACAGATAGAACTTGGCCTGGGCAAACGCCACCACCGCAAACGCTGCCACACGGTCCGGCACCGACAACAACGAAGCATCGGTAAACCCATTGGAAGAGATACCGATGAAGGGCGCGTTCACCACAATGATTCCCAGCAAGGCAAAACCTCTGAGCGCATCGGCAAGCGTGTCGCGCGCGCTGCCATCTGGGGTGCCAGCTTGCGCATGGGACTGTGGTTTCGGATGTTGCATTGCGGAGGGGTCGGACTTCATGTTTATGTGTCGGTTTGCGGTGCGAGCACGCAGTCGCGAAAAAAGTCCGCCATCGCTTTGGCGGTCGCCACGTGATCCGTCGGCAAGTTAAGCTCGGTATCAAAGCTGAGCCCTGTCAGCAGGGCCAGGAGGAGCGTTGACACGCCGCGTGGGTTGATGCCCGCGCGAACCCATCCGGCCTTCTGCCCATGGGTCAGGGCGGCTGCCAATACCCGGTGAAGATTTTTGTGCGCCTGCTCAATATCGGCAAGGCCCTGCGGGTTGCGCGACAGCTCCAGCCAACTGTCCGAGCCAAGATCGAACTCGCTGGGGGCCAGCAGGGCGGCCAGGTCCTTGCCCGTTAATTGCACCATCCAGCGCAAACCCACTTCTGTCGCCAATTCCTGCATCTGGTCGCTGTATCGCGCAAGTTCTTCCATGGCGATGGCTTGGATGATGGCGTTTTTGCTCTCGAAATGCCGGAAAACGGTGCCAGGACTCATTTGGGCCTGTGTGCAGATGTCTTCGGTGCGCGCGCCGTGGAAGCCTTTCTGTTTGAACACGGTTGCAGCGGCCACCAGAATTTCCCGGCGTCTGTGTTCGCTCTGTGTTTCGTCTTTGGTACGCATAAATAAAGTTTTATTACAAACGGAGTAGTTCGTCGCAATATAGATCGCTGGCGTCAGGCCTGTCAATGTTCGCGCCGCGAAGGCGCTTTTAATGTTCCGTTTGGCATCACACTCGCTGTTTCCAGCTAACAATCCAGCTCATGCAAGACATTCTCATCAACTGGTCGCCCCAGGAAACCCGCGTGGCCGTGGTTGAACACGGCACTGTGCAAGAACTGCACGTGGAACGCAGCCTGGAGCGCGGCCTGGTGGGCAATGTGTACCTGGGTAAGGTGGCGCGCGTACTGCCGGGCATGCAGTCGGCGTTTATCGACATTGGCCTGGAGCGCGCGGCGTTTTTACATGTGGCCGACGTGTGGAATCGGCAAGACAGTGGGGAGCCGCCTTTTGCTAAATCTGTCGTCAAGCCAGGGCAGAACGGAGCCCCACTGGTGCCCATTGAACGTCAGGTGTTCGAGGGTCAGGCCCTGATGGTGCAGGTGATCAAGGACCCGATTGGCAGCAAGGGCGCGCGGCTGACCACACAGATCAGTGTGGCGGGGCGCTTGCTGGTGTTTTTGCCGCAGGACGACCACATCGGCGTGTCGCAAAAAATTCCCGGCACGCAACGCGACGCCCTGCGTGCGCGCTTGCACACACTGGCCAGCGATGGTGCGCCCAACCCCGCGAACCCCGGCGGCTTTATCCTGCGCACCAATGGCGAAGACGCCACTGACGCCCAATTAGCCGACGATATTGCCTACCTTCGCAAAGCCTGGGCCCGCATCAAGGACGGTGCTTTGCGAGCGCCCGCACCGGCCTTGTTACACCAGGACTTGAGCCTGCTGCAGCGTGTTTTGCGCGACATTGCTGACGAGCAGACCCAGGCCATACAAATCGATTCGCGGGAGCAATTTGATGTGCTGAAAGCCTTTGGCCAGGAGTTCATGCCGCAAGCCATCGGGCGGCTGCAGCACTACAAGGGTGAGCGACCCATTTTTGACCTGTTCTCTATTGATGAAGACATTGCCAAAGCGCTGGGTCGGCGAGTCGATCTGAAATCTGGCGGTTACCTGATCGTGGACCAGACCGAGGCGCTGACGACGGTCGACGTGAACACCGGCGGCTTTGTGGGCGCGCGCAATTTTGATGACACCATTTTCAAAACCAATCTGGAAGCCACTCAGGCCATTGCGCGCCAGCTGCGCCTGCGCAACCTGGGCGGCATGGTCATAGTGGACTTCATTGACATGGTGCGCGAAGACCACCGCGCAGCCGTGCTGGTGGAATTCAAAAAACAACTCTCGCGTGACCGGGTCAAGACAACCGCCGGCAGCTTTTCGCCGCTGGGCCTGGTGGAGATGACCCGCAAGCGCACCCGCGAATCCCTGGCCCACATGCTGTGCGAAGCCTGCCCCACCTGTCACGGCGTGGGCCAGCTGAAAACGGCCCGCAGCGTGACCTACGACATCCTGCGCGAAATCCTCCGCGAAGCCCGCCAGTTCAACCCGCGCGAGTTTCGGGTTGTAGCCTCGCCCAAGGTGATCGAGCTGTTTCTGGATGAGGAAAGCCAGCACCTGGCGGGTTTGTCCGATTTCATTGGCAAGCCGATTTCGCTGCAAAGCGAGAGTGCGATGGGGCAGGAGCAGTACGACATTGTTTTGCTGTGAAACACGCTGAAGTCATTCACCGCAGAGAACGCAGAGAACGCAGAGAAAGCGGGGCAGAGTGGATGCAGAGTTTTTTATTGTCTCAACTGGTGTTCTTCGAATAAATTCCTGTAGTTTTTTATCGTCGGTCAAAGAACCCGAATTTTATTTTTCTCTGACCCGCTTCCTCTGCGCTCTCTGCGCCCCTGCGGTGAAGGCTTTCCGAATCTAACTATGCCCATCCCCATCCTCACCTACCACCAGATTGACTCTCCCCCGCCGCAGGGCAGTCCGTTTCGCAGTCTGGTCGTAGCCCCCGCATCATTTGCCCGGCAGATGGCCCTGCTCAAGCTGTTGGGCTATCAGGGGCTTTCGATGTCGGCTTTGCTACCGTATTTGAGGGGTGAGAAAACCGGCAAGGTGGTCGGAATGACCTTTGACGATGGCTATGTGAACAACCTGGTGCATGCCCTGCCGGTGCTGCAAAAGCATGGTTTTTCTGCGACCTGCTACATGGTGTCCGGCCAATTGGGAGGCTCCAATGTGTGGGACCACGCGCTGGGCATTGCACCCCGGCCGCTGATGAACGGGGAGCAGTTGCGTCAGTGGGTGGCAGGCGGACAGGAGGTGGGCTCGCACACCTGCAACCACGTGGATTTGTCGGTGGCCAGCGCCGCAACGGGTGGCAAGCAAATCGTTGACAGCCAGAAAGACCTGCAACACCTGCTAGGCGTGTCCGTGCAACACTTTTGCTACCCGTACGGACGCTTTCTGGCCACCCACGCCCGCCAGGTGCAGCACGCGGGCTACCACACCGCCACCACCACGCAGCGGGGTCGGGCGCTGCCAACGGACAGCCTGTTCAGCTTGCCGCGCGTACCCGTGCTGCGCGCCACCACGCTGGCGATGTTCTGGCTGAAGGTGGCGACGGGCTATGAGGACCGGCGACGCGCATGAGCGAGGTGAATCCATCGACCAGGCGCTTGAAAGTTGCTGTGCTCAGTCGCTCGTTTTCCACACGGGGCGGCGGTGCCGAGCGTTACACGGTGGCCGTGGCAACCGAGCTGGCCAGGACGCATGAGGTGCATGTGTTCGCGCAGACTTTTGATGCAGTGCCGGGCATTCAGATCCACAAAGTGGGTCCCGTGCTGCGCCGTCCGCGCTGGCTCAACCAGTTGATATACGCCTGGCAAACCGCCCGCCTGACGCGCACGGGTTTCGATGTGGTGCATTCGCACGAAAACGTCTGGCACGCCGATGTGCACACCTTTCACGTCAAAAGCGTGCGCGGCAGTCTGCTGGGGCAGCGCACGGGGTGGCAACGTGTGCTGGCGTGGCTGAAGGTAATCGCCAGCCCGCGCAAGTTGACGTATCTGATGCTGGAAACCTCGCGCTGCCGCAGAACCCGGATGCAAGTGGCGGTTTCAAGCTTGCTGGCTGAGGAATTGCGTGTCCACTACCCCCAGACAACTTTTCAGGTCATCACACCCGGCGTCGACGTACCGTCCACCCGTATGTCCCGCGCACAAGCGCAAACGGTGCTTGGTTTGACACCTGACAAAACCTGGCTGCTGCTGGTGGGTAACGACTTCAAACGCAAAGGTCTGGATGCGGCCTTGGCTGCCCTCACACAGCTGCCGATTGACGTGCATCTGGCCGTGGCGGGCAACACCAACCAGCAGGCGGCCTACACCGTATTGGCCGAGCGGCAGGGCGTTGCGCGTCGGTTGCATTTCCTGGGGTCACTGCGCGACATGTCAGTGGCCTACCAGGCCGCCCACTTGCTGGTACACCCCACGCTGGAAGACAGTTTTGGCATGGTGGTGCTGGAAGCCATGGCCCACGGTCTGCCGGTCATCGTCAGTGGCCCGGCGTACTGCGGTGTGGCGGCGCAGTTAGTGCATGGTGAGCGTGCCTGGTTGCTGCAAGACCCACAAGATGCCCGGGAACTGGCCAATGCAATCAGAAAAGTGCTACAAAAAAGTGAGCTGCTTGAGCAATCTTTACAAGGGCTGGAGGACTTTTTCGCTCTAAACGGCTGGCAACCGGCTGCGCAGCATTACGAACAACTGTACTGGCAGATAGCGGCTCACAAAACAGGGGCTGAGCTTGGCATTTCGCCAAACAACTCGTTGGACACGCCGCCCGAGGCCAAGTGATAGAGCCGGGCGTAAGTACCTGTTTGGGCCAGCAAATCCTCGTGTGTACCGGCTGCTTCAATTTTTCCGCCCACCATCACCACAATCTGATCCGCGTGCTGGATGGTGCTCATGCGGTGAGCAATCACCAGACTGGTGCGGCCTTTCATCAAGTGGGCCAACGCGTCCTGTACGGCGCGCTCGGATTCGCTGTCCAGAGCCGAGGTGGCTTCGTCCAGCACCAGAAACGGCGCGTCTTTGTACAGCGCCCGCGCAATCGCCAGCCGCTGGCGCTGCCCACCTGACAGTTGCACCGCGTTGTGCCCCACCACGGTGTGCATGCCTAGCGGAAGACTGGCCACGTGCTCGGCCAGGTTGGCCGCTTGCAACGCAGCCTGTACACGCGCTTCGTCGGGCGATTCGCCCAGTGCTACGTTCGCGGCAACCGTGTCGTTGAACATCACCACATCCTGGCTGACCAGGGCGAATTGAGCGCGCAGGCTGGTCAAGTCCCAATCACGCAGATCCTTACCGTCCAGGTTGACCTGGCCTGTGTCGGCGTCCAAAAAGCGGGGCAGCAAATTGGCCAGCGTGGTTTTACCGGAGCCGGAAGGGCCTACCAGGGCCACGGTGGAGCCCGGTTTCACGGTCAGTGTCACTTGATCCAGGCTGGGGCTGCTGCTGCCAGAGTAAGTCACGCTCACGCCTTGCAGTTCCAACAAGCCGCTGGCGCGCGGCATGCTGAACTTGCCACCCTGTTCTACCGCGCTGCGCTCGATCACTGCCGTGGCCCGCTCAATGGCCGCCAGCCCACGCGTGATGGGGCTGGCGGCTTCTGACAAATGTTTGATCGGCGCAATCAACAACAGCATGGCCATCACGAACGAAGCAAACCCGCCCACCGTGATCTGGCTGGAGCCGCTTTGCCACAGCGCAATCGAGATCACGATGGACAGCGCTACTGCAGCCAGCATTTGGGTAATGGGTGTCACCGCAGAGCTGGCCACCACCGATTTGATGGACAGGCTTCGAAGCCGCATGCTTAACGCGTCAAAGCGCCCAGCTTGCTGGGCTTGTGCGCCATGCAACCGCACCATGCGGTGTGCCAGCACGTTTTCTTCCACGGCGTAGGCCAGTTCGTCGGTAGCGTTCTGCGTGGCCACGGTGATTTTGTAAAACCGTTTGGTGAACGACTTCATGACGAGCGCCACCAAGGGAAAAATCGCCAGTACCACCAGCGTGAGCTGCCAGTTCAAAAACAGCAGGTAGCCCAGCAGGGCCACCAGCGTCAAGCTGTCCTTCATGGCTTGCAAAATGGCGTTGACCATCAGCTGCGCACCACTTTGCACCTCGAACACCACGGTGTTGGACAGCGAGCTGGCCGAGTGGCTGCGGTAAAGCGCCAGGTCTGCACGCATCAACTGCTCAAACAGGCGGCGGCGCAGGTTCAGCACGGCTTGGTTCACAGCGCGAGCCAGCGCGTACTGCGCCACAAAAGAGGCGGTGCCACGCACAGCAAACAGCGACAGCAAAGAGACCGGTACCAGCCACAGGGGAATGGAGTTACCTTGAAACCCGTTGTCCAGCAGAGGTTTGGTAAGCGCCGGCAGCATCGGTTCGGTCAGCGCACCCACCGCAGAGGCCAGCACCGCCAACCAGAGGGAGCCCGACATGCCCACGAAGTAAGGCGACAGGGCTTTCAGGCGCTGCCAGAGCGTACGTGTTGCCTGCAGTTCGGTTACCGGTTCGGTCATGGCGGTGGCATGACGACACGCCTGGGGCTAGCTGCCACCATGGCTCCGGCGAAGGTGGCCAGCAAATGCCCCTCGGCAAAGGAGCGGAAATGTCCGTTGAACATGCTCGCGGCCGACCACGCCAGCACCATGCCAGCGGCCAGCGCCCGAAACGGTGGGGCAGACCGGCGCTGCGTGACCACAGCGGCAATCCAGGCCACAAACACCACCAGGCCCAGCAGGCCCTGGTCAATCCAGGTGTGAATGAACTGGTTGTGCGGGTCGTCGGTAAACATGTTTCGCCAGTTACCTTCCGGGTAATTCATGGACTTGACCTGCGCGATATAGGCGCTGTTAAAGCTGCCAGTGCCGCTGCCCAGCAACCAGTTGCGTTCGATGATTGCCAGCGAGTGCTTGTAGAAGATGTAGCGCATGCCCACGGAGCCAGGCTCTACCGACACTTCGGCGGCTCGCCATTCGTTGACGCCTTTCATCACGCGGGCCTGCATGCGGTCGGAGGTGTAAAAAACGCTTGGAACAACGATGCCCACCACCAAAATCAGGGCTACCCAGTGCCGCCGGGACAGCGCAAACGCGCCCACCACCAATACCGACACCACGATGCCCAGATAGGCGGCGCGCGCCACGCTCACCGTCATCACGTTGGTCAAAAAAATGGCGAACCCGAACGCCCATAGCGCGCGCTGAGTTCGTGTCAAACCAGGTTGCAGCATCCACCAGAAACACACCAGCGCCGCCACAGAAAGCGAGACGCCTTGTGTGCCGGTGTTGCGCAGCAGCTTCTCGGCATCAACCGGAAATGGCACCAGGCCAGATACCGCCACAAAGGTCAGAAGCACACCCGGTATGGCACCCACCACAAACCACACCGACAGCTTGCGCTTCCATGCGTCGTCGTCAAACAGCATCAGCACCAGAAAAAACCAGGCCAGTTTGCGCCACGACCATAACTCCGAGGCCGTGTGCTTCCATGAACGGACCTCGCCGACGAAGCACCAGATGAAAACTATTCCCACAAACACCAGCGCCAGCCAACCCGCTGGATGGCTGATCGCCGCATTCCAGCGGCTGCGTAAATCGGGCACGAGCAAGGTGGCTACGAAAGTCACCAGAATGGCCAAGTTGGAAACTGGCGGGGAATACATCAAGCCGATGCACGCCACGATGGCGGCAATGCGCGCGACCCGCAGCGCGGTGGAGGAGTCCGCGGGATCAGGCCCTGCTTCGAGGGAAATGCTTGCCATGCTTAGCGCCACAGTTGATAGAGGTACTTGCGGCGAAATTTTTCCATCGCAAACTTGAACGCCTGAACCGGGCGCGGTGGCAGCGGTTCCAGGGTTGAGGTGAACAGTCCATTCTTGCTGCCTTGCTCCACCACGGGTTCTTCCAGCCAGTAAAGGCCAATTCCCAGCAGCGGGTCGATATGGTCGAACAGGTTGTCCATTGGGCGGCCAATACTGTTGGCATCGATCCAGTCCAGTCGGAGCTTCGCAGTTGCAGCGCTGAGCAAGTACGAGTCACCAAACCGCCCTTTTTCGGCCCTGTACAGGTGTTGACCTGTTATGCGCTGGCTGCGTGGGGTGTAGAAATTGCCGCCATTGCCGATGAAGATGACTTTGGGATCGGGTAGCGTTGAACCTTCTTGCAAGGCTGCCTGCAAGCCCTGGGCGAAGTCGGGGGCCAGCAGGACGTCATCTTCCAGCACCAGGCCACATGTCCAGCCGCGCTGAACAATCAGCGCATGAGCATGGCGGTGTTTCAACGCGCATGATTTTTGGCTTTGCCGCATGTTGGTGCCTGGAAAGTAACGCTGTTCCAGTTCGGGTGTGATGTCAACGATATCGAATTCATGAATGAATTCGTAGGCCATGTTCAAAGCACACAGTTGCCGCTCTATCGAGGCCCTGCGGTCTGTGAAATCACGCGGATTGATGATCAGAATCCCGTCAGGCTGCATGAGGGCGATATCCACGAAAGGGCTCACGGATGGAGGCGGTCTGGCGGGCGTTTTCGAAGCGAGGAATGCTACCATGCGCGCGCTTTCAAAAGCACTCTGCCGCTGCCTGCGGACAGACCACAAAAGATCCGTTTGGCTCCACCGTTCATGCCCCTGCTCAGCGTCATCGTCATCACCCGCAACGAGGCGCACAACATCGCGGATTGCCTGGCAAGCCTGGACTTTGCACATGAGCGCATTGTGCTGGACAGTGGCAGTACCGACAGCACCGTGGCGCTGGCCCACGCAGCAGGCGCAACTGTGCACACCACGGACGACTGGCCCGGATTTGGCCCGCAGAAGAACCGCGCGTTGGATCTGGCAACAGGTGACTGGGTACTGTCCATCGACGCCGATGAACGTGTCACACCCGAACTGCGTGCCGAAATAATTGCCGTGTTGGCCGGGGCGCCAACGCACACCGCCTGGTCCATGCCGCGCAGCTCGAGCTACTGTGGGCAGTTCATGCGCCATGGCGGCTGGTACCCCGATCGTGTGCTGCGGTTGTTTCGTCGCGACAGCGCGCGGTTTTCCCACGATCTGGTGCATGAAAAGCTTTTGGCGACCGGATCGGTAGGACAACTGCAAGCGGACTTGTTGCACCATAGTTTTGTAGATCTGCACAGTGTGCTGGACAAGGTCAACCGTTACTCCTCTGCGGGGGCGCTGGCGCTGCAACAGCGCGGCAAAACGGGATCTCTGGACAAGGCGTTGGGGCATGGGCTGTGGGCGTTCGTGCGCACCTACTTTCTCAAACGAGGCTTTCTGGATGGACGCATGGGCCTGGTGCTGGCGATATCGAACGCTGAGGGTACCTATTACCGTTACTTGAAACTGTGGTTGCGCAATCAAACGAGGCGGCCTTGAAAACAGCGGTGGTGGTGCTGACCTACAACCGCCCCGATGCCTTGCTTGCGGTGCTGCGAGCCCTGGCTCCCCAATGCGGGCCCCAGCATGAGGTGTGGATCGCAGACGATGGCTCGCGTCCCGATGCGGTGCAGCAGATGAAGGCCGGTTTGCCCCGTTTTGCATGTCCGGTGCGTCACGTATGGCACCCTGATGTGGGCTTCACCGCAGCGCGTGCTAGAAACCTGGCCGCTGCACGCAGCGATGCAGACTACCTGGTCTTTCTAGATGGGGATTGCATACCAAATAAGAGCTTTTTAGGCCAGCACGCCCGACTGGTCTGCTCAAGCAGCTATATAAATGGTAGCAGAGTGTTGCTGTCCGAACGCTTGAGCAAACAGGTTTTGGTCCAGCAGGCAGACCCGGTGCATGCCAGCTTGCGTCAGTGGTTGGGCTGGCGCATGGCCGGTGACTGCAACAAGCTGCTGCATGCAGCGGTCACCTGGAGCCTGCCGCGCCGGGCCAACCCCCGCTTCGTCTGGAAAGGCATCCGCAGCTGCAACCTGGGTGTGTGGGCGTCGGACTTTCGTGCGGTCAATGGGTTTGACGAAAGCTTTTCGGGTTGGGGTCACGAAGACGCTGACCTGGTGTTACGCCTGCATCACCACGGCTGCCGCAGAATCAATGGCTTTTTGGCCACCGAGGTGTTTCATTTGTGGCACCCGGAACAAAAACGCAGCCAGGAAGCATCCAACCGCCGCCGCGTGCTGCAACGTTTGCAGCAAGGCGTGGTGCAGGCGGAACAGGGGCTGACGGAACAAAGCGTTGCGGATGCCGCCGTCCTGATCACCGAGTTGACCCAGCCATTGAAGAACTGAATAGAGGACAAAAATGAATTTTTCCCGCAGGCAAGTTGGCACCGCATTGGCACTGTCGCCACTGAGCGCCTTGGCCCAATTCCGCGTCGAAGTCACCGGCGTGGGCATGACTCAGCTACCCATTGGCATTGCACCCTTTCGCGGACAGGAATCGGCTCCACAAAAAATTTCTTCCATCATCCAGGCTGACCTGGAACGCAGCGGGCAGTTTCGAGGCGTTGATTCCGCAGCTGCGTCTCCGGATGAAACCAGTCGGCCTGACTTGTCTCCTTGGAGGCAAAAAGGTGCTGACTCGCTGGTGGTGGGCAGCGTCACGCGCCTTGCCGATGACCGCTTCGACGTGCGCTTCCGATTGTGGGACGTGGTGCGGGGGCAGGATCTGGGCAGCCAGAGTTACGCCGTCACGCAGGGTGATTTGCGCTGGGTTTCGCACCGCATTGCCGACTTTGTGTATGAAAAGCTTACCGGCGAGCGTGGCGTGTTTGCCACCAGGGTGGCTTACATCACGCAAACCGGCACGCGCTACACGCTGTGGGTGGCGGACTCGGACGGCGAAAATGCGGTAGGCGCGTTGACCAGCGCCGAGCCCATCATTTCGCCCGCCTGGTCAGCCAACGGTGGGCAACTGGCTTACGTGTCGTTCGAGTCACGCAAGCCCGTGGTCTATGTGCACGAACTGGCCAGCGGCAAACGCCGTCTGTTAGCCAACTTTCGCGGCTCCAATAGCGCCCCGGCCTGGGCACCGGATGGTCGCAGCCTGGCTGTCACGCTGACCCGCGACGGTGGCTCGCAGCTGTACACCATCGACGCCAATGGTGGCGAGCCCAAGCGGCTGACCCAGTCGTCCAGCACTGACACAGAACCGGTTTACTCGGCCGATGGCAAGAATATTTATTTTGTGAGCGACCGGGGGGGGGCACCTCAGATTTATCGGATGGCCGCGAGTGGTGGCAATGTAGAGCGAGTGACCTTTACCGGGGGATACAACATTTCCCCCGCCATCAGCCCGGACGGCCGGTGGCTGGCCTACATTTCTCGCATAAGCGGTGCTTTCAAGTTACAGGTGATGGAACTTGCGACGGCTCAGGTGAACTCACTGACGGACACAACGGCAGACGAAAGCCCCAGCTTTGCGCCTAACAGTCGTTTGATTGTTTACGCCACGCGCCAAGGTGGTCGTGAGGCATTGATGACCAGTACCCTGGACGGGAAAATTAAAACCCGTTTAGTGGGGCAGGGTGGTGACATTCGAGAGCCGGATTGGGGACCTTTTTTGAAGCAGTGACGCGTCAATCCATACGCAACGGATGAATTCAATTTTTAATTTCAAGGAGTAGCGCAATGTTCAATCGATGGATGGCAACGGTAGCACTGGCCGCAATGGGCTCTGTTTTGATATCAGCCTGTGGGTCCAGCACCAAGCTCAACGACGTACCCGTCGAGGACAAAGCGCCTCAATCAGTCTCGTCCAGTGGCAGTGGTTCAGCCGCCGGATCCACCAGTACTGCAGCCATCAACCGCGATGTGAAGCCCGTCACGCTGGACAGCTCCCCGGGTGATAAAGCTGGTCCTTCCGGCATTGCCCGCATCGTGTACTTTGACTACGACAGCAACGTTATCAAACCCGAGTTTCAGGCCCTGATTGAGTCGCACGCCAAATTCTTGAAGACCGGTAACAACAGCCGCAAAATCATGGTCGAAGGCCATACAGACGAGCGCGGTGGCCGTGAATACAATCTCGCGCTCGGCCAGAAGCGGTCCGAGGCCGTGCGCCGTGCGCTGAGCCTGCTAGGCGTGACAGACGCGCAGGTTGAAGCGGTGAGTTTTGGCAAGGAAAAGCCGGCAGCCAACGGCAGCGACGAAGCCACCTTTGCACAAAACCGCCGCGCTGAAATTGCATACCGTTGATGCCTATGCGTTCCTTCTCTCATGTTGTAAACCCCTTCGTGTTTTCGTTGGGCATGCTGTTGGTCTCAGTGGCCCAGGCCGGCCTTTTTGACGATGATGAAGCCCGCAAAGCCATTGTCGAGCTGCGCCAACGCGTTGAGGCCAACCGGGTCGCCACTGAGGCCAGTGATGCCAAGCGTGCTGACGAGTTGCGCCGGGCGGTCGATGAAACCGCGCAAACGCGCCGCAGCCTGCTCGACCTGCAAAATCAGATCGAAATTGTGCGAGCCGAGACTGCCAACCTGCGCGGACAAAACGAGCAACTCACGCGTGATCTGGCTGAAGCGCAGCGCCGCCAGAAAGATCTGACGCAAGGCGTCGAAGAGCGTCTGCGCAAGTTTGAGCCGGGCAAGGTCTCAGTGGATGGTCGGGAGTTCAACGCCGATCCCAACGAAAAGCGCGATTACGAAGCTGCGCAAGCCGCTTTTCGCAAGGGTGAATTTGCCCCGGCACAGGCTGCATTTGCGGATTTTGTTAAACGCTACCCACAAAGCGGCTACGGACCGTCGGCCCTATATTTAATGGGTAATGCGCAATACGCCAACCGCGACTACGCCGGTGCCATCGGCAGTTTCAAGCAACTGCTCAGCCAGGCACCTGACCATCCCAAGGCGCCCGAGGCCGCGTTGTCGATTGCCAATTGCCAGATTGAGCTGAAAGATGCCCGGTCAGCACGTAAAACCCTCGAAGACCTGGTCAAAGTGTTTCCGCAGTCAGAAGCCGCTACAGCCGCCAAGGAGCGGATAGCCCGGTTGAAGTAGAGGGTGCCGACTTTCAATTTGCGCCACCTAAAATCGGCGCATGCAAACATCCGAACTCAGCGGCCTGTACAACCAAGTGTTGTGGGCTGCTTTTATTTTGTCCGCCATTTTCGGTGCCATAGCCCAGCGCACCCACTTTTGCACCATGGGGGCCGTCAGTGACGTGGTGAACATGGGCGACTGGACGCGTATGCGCCAGTGGGGTTTAGCCGTTGCGGTGGCCATGCTCGGTTTCGCCGCTTTGGTTGCCACTGGCCAGATTGACCCGAGCAAAACGCTGTATGCGTCCAATCGCTTGCTGTGGTTGTCAGCTGTGGTGGGTGGGTTGATGTTTGGTTTTGGCATGGTGCTGTCATCGGGTTGCGGCAGCAAAACCCTGGTGCGGCTGGGCGGCGGCAGTTTGAAGTCGCTGATTGTGTTGATCGTGATGGGTGTCGCTGCCTTTGCCACGCTAAAGGGTGTAACTGCCGTTGTGCGGGTCGCTACCGTCGATCAGGTTGCTATTAATTTTGTAGCTGGTTCAGCAGTATCTACATGGGCTGCAAGCCTGTTTGGCATAGAAACACGGGTGGCAGGTTTATTGAGCGCTGGTTTGCTGGGTGGCGCGCTTGGGATCTGGGCGCTGAGCGGTCGGGATTTTCTGCGTGCAGATAACCTGCTGGCCGGTTTTGGCATCGGCGCCGTCATCGTGGGGATGTGGTGGATCAGTGGTCACCTGGGCTATTTGCCCGAGCATCCCGATACTTTGCAAGAGGCCTTTTTGGCCACCAATTCCGGCCGCGCCGAAGCCCTGAGTTTTGTAGCCCCGGTGGCCTACACCGTGGACTGGTTGATGTTTTTTAGCGATAAAACCAAGCTGTTGACGCTTGGTATCGCCTCGGTCGGTGGTGTCATCGCAGGCGCTGCTGTTGTCTCAGTGGTTACCAAAACCTTTCGCTGGGAGGGCTTTGGCGGCACCGAAGACGTCGCCAATCATTTGGTGGGCGCGGTGTTGATGGGCGTCGGCGGCGTGGCTGCGATGGGTTGCACGGTAGGGCAAGGCCTGTCAGGTATCGCAACTTTGAGTGCTATGAGTTTCATAGCTGTTGGAGCGATATTGGTAGGGTCTGTTGCCGCTTTACGCTACCAAACGTGGCGCTTGTAACTTGAACTTATCCCCCGATCTCACGCGCCGCTTTGGCGGTTTGGAGCGCTTGTATGGTGTTGTAGGTGCGGCGCGGCAGCGGGCGGCTCATGTGGCCGTGGTGGGTATCGGGGGTGTGGGCTCCTGGGCTGTGGAAGTGCTGGCACGCAGTGGTGTGGGCTCGCTGACCCTGATTGATCTGGATCACGTGACCGAGTCCAACATCAACCGGCAAATACACGCTCTGGACGCGACGGTCGGTCAGGCCAAGGTGCTGGCGATGCGCGATCGCATCGCGCACATCAACCCTGCGTGCAATGTGACGTGCATTGATGCGTTCGTTGAACCAGCCAATTGGCCACACCTCCTGCCACCAGGCGTCAATGCGGTGATTGACGCCTGCGACCAGATGCAAGCCAAAGTCGCCATGGCTGCCTGGGCACGGGAAACTGGCGCGCTGTTTATCACCGTAGGTGCCGCGGGGGGCAAGCGCCAGGCGCACAAAGTAGACCTGGATGACTTGGCCAACGCGACGCATGACCCCTTGCTGGCGCTGCTGCGCACCCGCCTGCGCAAACTGCATGGTGCCGCGCGCGAAGGAAAAAGAATCGGCATTTCCTGCGTCTTCAGCCGCGAAGTGGTTGCGCCGCCCGACGCCTCGTGCAGCGTGGACGGCGATGGTTCGCTGAACTGCCACGGTTACGGCTCGGTGGTAGCGGTGACTGCCAGTTTTGGCAACTGCGCAGCTGGCTGGGTTTTAGATCGACTTGCGGAGGCTGAACCGCCTGAAACTAACGCTATACTCGCAGGCTTTGCTGAAGACAACCCAGCAAAAGATTAACAAAATGGGACGTTAGCTCAGTTGGTAGAGCAGCGGACTTTTAATCCGTTTGTCGTGGGTTCGACCCCCGCACGTCCCACCAGCATCACAAGCCCCCGCAGCCCAATGGTTGCGGGGGTTTTTTGCTGTTTCTCGTGCAACTGCTTGGTCGCTCCCAATTAGCAATCAGGCAGCGACGACGGCCCAGGCTTGCGCCGTTTGAAGCTGCCGGCTGGAAAGGTCGGCACGCACAGCCAGATCTACATTTCAACGTGTCTGATCCCGACATTTTTAGGTTGCTGGCCGTTTTTAAAAGATACGCCGGTGGCCTTGACCCGGAGCACGGCGAAATTGGTCACCTACAACACCATTCGCAGAAAGTGCATGGTGACTCGATTTGTTATTTTGCAGCATCATGTGTATCTAGCTGTTGAGTTTGGGCCAGAACACCTGACCGACCCGTGTTGAGTTTTATGCATTGATCGCCACGACTTTTACAAGAAGTACCCCGCCATGTTTGACCGCATCAAAAAAGCATTTTCCCGTGACGCGATAGAGGCCAAAGAATCGGTTTCAGCCAACCTTAAAAGCCCACTAAACAGCCCACTAAACAGCCCGCAAAGCACCCTTGTATCTGAGTGGTCAGATCAGCAGGGTTACACGTTTTCCGGTCAGAGCAAAAACAAGAGCCTGGCCATTGATGGCAAGTTAAAAGGCAAACCGTGGCGGCTGGAGGTTGGCGCACCACAAAGAAACTTTATTTGCGGCGAAGAGTTGCGGGCGCGCGCGGAATTGGGTCTGGACGAAGATATTTCCGTGTTGGTGATGAGCCGTGCGCTCAAAAACTCACTGGAAAAGAAGGCGTACGACATCTACACCGACGACTTGCAAACCACTATAGACCCCAATTTGCCCGAGGAAATGCGGTGGCTCGCCGTGTACCAGGAGGTCGGTTGGGATGGTTTGCCGGGTGCGTTTTGGGACCGTTACTCGGTCTTGAGCGACGATCTGGACAAAGCCCGAGCCTGGGTCACTCCACAACTTGCTGTGTTGATGCTGGAGTGGCCCTTGCCTGAGCCGCATCCGGAGGTGCCAGTCATCCTGATGCTGCTACGTGGAAAAGCCTACTTGCGAATGGAATACGCCCCCGCAAGCTTGCATATCTTGCAACATGCCAATCAGATATTCGCCACAGCCTGCCAAGCGGCTCTGGATCATCTGGCTACCGACATTTCGTTGTAACGTGACTTGGTGGCCTTGCGTCATGAGCCCCTTGTAATGGGCATTTCCACTTCTGGTGCATGGACGGCGTACTTTCCCAACTCCAGCTTGGCAATCGCGTTGCGATGCACTTCATCGGGGCCGTCAGCAAAGCGAAGGGTGCGGGCACCCGCGTAGGAATAGGCCAGTGGAAAGTCGTCGCACATTCCGCCGCCGCCATGCACCTGCATCGCCCAGTCGATGACCTGACAGGCCATGGTGGGGGCTACCACTTTGATCATGGCGATTTCGTTTTTAGCGACCTTGTTTCCTGCAATATCCATCAACCATGCAGCCTTCAGCGTCAGCAGGCGGGCCATATCGATCTTGCAACGGGCCTCGGCGATACGCTCTTGCGTGACGGTTTGCTGCGACACCAGCTTGCCAAACGCCATGCGTGAAGACGCGCGTTTGCACATCAGCTCCAGCGCGCGCTCGGCAAGACCAATCAGGCGCATGCAGTGGTGAATGCGCCCAGGGCCCAATCGGCCTTGGGCGATTTCGAAGCCACGGCCTTCGCCCAACAAAATGTTGGTGACAGGCACGCGCACGTTTTCAAAATACATCTCCACGTGACCATGCGGCGCATCGTCATAGCCAAACACCGTCAGGGGTCGCACGATGCGGATGCCTTTGGCATCGGCGGGCACCAAAACCATGCTTTGCTGGCTGTGGCGGGGCGCTTCAGAGTCGGTCTTACCCATGGTGATAAACACGGCGCAACGCGGGTCGGCTGCGCCGGATATCCACCACTTGCGGCCATTGATCACGTAGTCGTTGCCCTGACGTTCGATGCGGGTCTCGATATTGGTCGCGTCACTGGAAGCCACATCGGGTTCGGTCATCGCAAACGCGGAACGAATCTGACCTTCCAGCAACGGCTTGAGCCAGCGCGCCTTGTTCACATCGTCGCCATAGCGGGCAATGGTTTCCATGTTGCCGGTGTCGGGCGCAGAGCAGTTGAACACTTCGCTGGACCACACCACACGCCCCATGATTTCGGCCAGCGGCGCATATTCCTGGTTTGTCAGGCCCGCACCGTCATAGCCCGAGGCTGCGGCGCTGTCCACGGGCAAAAACAGGTTCCACAAACCGGCTGCACGAGCCTTCGGTTTGAGGTTTTCAATAGTTTGGAGTGCCGTCCAGCGCTTACCTGCTGCGGTGTTGGCGGCCAACTCGTCATGGTAGGTTTTTTCGTTGGGGTAGATGTGCTCGTCCATGAATGCGAGCAGCTTGGCTTGTAGTGCCTTGGTTTTGGGTGAATAGTCAAAGTCCACGGATGTCTCCTAAAAAACTTCTGTCAGAAATGCGGGGTCAAGGCGGGTTCAGGTTCTTTGCGCAAATTTCCACGCCATTTGCGCCAGTGGCCGGGCCCCAGCACCAGATGCCACAGCTTGCGCGCTGGATGCGGTGCCCGCTTCGACACGCTTGGCAATGCCTTGCAGAATGGCAGCCATGCGAAACAGGTTGTAGGCCATGTAGAAATTCCAGTCGACAGCCAGCGCCTGGGGTGTAAACAACCCCGTGCGCTCGCAATAGCTTTGAATGTAAGCCTGCTCGGTCGGAATGCCCAGTGCGGCCACGTCAACACCCCCCAGACCGCGAAAGATGCCGGGCGGCATGTGCCAGCTCATGCAGTGATAGCTGAAGTCGGCCAGCGGGTGACCGAGCGTCGACAGTTCCCAGTCCAACACGGCGAGCACGCGCGGTTCGTTGTCGTGAAACATGAGGTTGTCGAGCCGGTAGTCGCCGTGCACGATGCTGGTGCAGCGCTCGTCTTTGGCGCTGGCGGGCATGTGGGCTGGCAGCCACTGCATGAGGTTGTCCATCTCGGGGATGGGTTGGGTGATGGAGGCCAGGTATTGCTTTCCCCAGCGGCCAATCTGCCGCTCAAAGTAATTGCCGGGTTTGCCATAGCCAACAAGCCCCTGCTTTGCAAAATTCACGCTGTGCAGCGCGGCAATCACACGGTTCATTTCTTTGTAAATTTCACCTCTTTCTGCGTGGTTCATGCCGGGCAGGGTCTGGTCCCACAGCACACGGCCCTGCACAAATTCCATCACGTAGAAGGCGCGCCCAATCACCGACTCGTCCTCGCACAGGCAATGCATCTGCGCCACGGGCACATCGGTGCCAGCCAGCCCTTTCATGACGGCAAATTCACGCTCCACCGCATGTGCCGAGGGCAGCAGCTTGGCCACCGGGCCAGGCTTGGCGCGCATCACGTAACTCTGGCCGGGCGTGATGAGTTTGTAGGTGGGGTTGGACTGGCCACCTTTGAACATCTCGACGGTCAGGGGGCCTTCAAATTCGTCCAGATTTTTGTCCAGCCAACCCGACAAAGCCACCGTGTCAAACGCGTGCTGCTGGCTGACGGCTTTGGTGCCGACGAAGTGGGTGAAATCAGTCATGTAGGGGGATCAGTGATCGGCATCGACAATTTTCATCAATGCTTCGCGTTGGCGAACCACCAAGCCACCCGGTTCGATGCGAATCGCACCGTCGCGCTCCATCGATTTCAGTTCCTGGTTCACCCGTTGACGCGAAGCACCCAGCAACTGCGCCAGTTCTTCTTGTGCCAGGTGCAGGCCGATGCGGATTTCCTGGCCATCGGCCAGACTGGGCACACCGTAGCTGCGCACCAGGTGCAGCAACTGTTTGGCCAGCCGGGCGCGCAGAGGCAGGGTGTTGAGGTCTTCCACCAAACCAAACAGCTGGCGAATGCGCCGTGCATGCAGACGCAGCAACGCTTCGTACAGCTCCACGTGCAGCGCCAGAATTTTGCGCAAGTCGCCGCGTGCCACACACAAAATGGTGGTCTCGCCATGCGCATAGGCATCGTGGGTGCGGCGCTCGCCGTCGAAGATCGACACGTCGCCAAACCAGATGCCCGGCTCTACATAGGTCAGGGTGACCTGCTTGCCCGAAATGGAGGTTGAGCTGACCCGCACCGCGCCTTTGGCGCAGGCAATCCATTCTTCCGACGCGTCGCCCCGGGCTGCAATGAGCTCGCTGTCCGTGAAGCGTTTGACATAGGCACATCGAAGGATGTCGTGGCGAAGAGAAGGTGAAAGAGATGAGAACCAGCGCCCCGCGTTGATGGCCTCCCGTTCGTCGATGCTAAGAATTGGATCGTCCATGGGCTGTCTTTTCAGTGACTGTGAATGACCAGCATTGTCGCGTCAGGGACGGGCGCTAACCTGGCAGGTGTCGCCTGCGTGTCGCGGGTCTTGTTGATCCGGCCCGATCACCGGTTCATGTTTCATCGGGCCTCTTCAAAAAGTCGCTGAACGCCAATGCCTTGCTATAAAAAAAGAAGCTGCTCGAGCAGGTAATACCTGGACGAGCAGCCTGAAAGCATCTCAAACTGCGTTTGGATGCGACCTGCAACAAAAATGCGTGATTACCAGCTGCTAGCGCGCAACGAGCCGCCGCTGAAGTAGTACACGAACGATTCAATCTGCACGCTGCGCTCCTGGCCCAAGTCGTACTGTCCGTAGGTCAGGCTGTAGGGGTTGGTGGCGGGAAAGGTCAGGCTGGTGACCATCGGTTTGGGCACCATGGTTTTGGCCTTGGTGTCCACCTCGAAGCGGGCCAGACCCTGCGTGGTGGGGTCGAAAAAGCCACTTACGTTGGCTACGGGCGTCTCGTTCAGGCGCACCGGCATGGCAATGCGCCACACATCGCCTTGCTGAAACAGGTTGATGCCGCGGCTGCTGGCGTCCAGGCCGCTGGCGCTGCCACGTTTGCCCAACACCAGACTGCTGCGAATGCTCGGTTTGCTGGGGTCGGACACGTCCATCAACGCCACTTTCACGCCTTGCGCCACACCGCCGTCGTTTGCATCTTTGCCCACGCCCAGCAAGAGCGCGTCACCCAGCGGGTACAGGTAGTCGGAATAGCCGGGAATCTCCAGTTCGCCGATGGTTTTGGGATCAGCGGGGTTGCTCAGATCCAGCACGTACAGCGGGTCGGTTCGCCTGAACGTGACCACGTAGGCGCGCGTGCCTACAAACTGCACCGCATAAACCTGTTCACCGGGCTTGCCAATGGCTGCAGGGCGTTGGGCATTGGGCAAGCTGGCGACAACCTGCAAAGTTTTGCTGGCGGATGGCGCTTCGCGCAGCACAGTGAGCGTGGCGGGGGAAGCGGCGGGAACGGGCGTGGCGGTAGTGGACGTGCCGTTGCGAAGGACGCTCCAGCCTTGGGCACCCGTGAATGTGAGCACCCGCAAATCGCCCTGGTGCTCACTCATGCGGTAAGCGTTTTTGTCAGCATCCCAGCCCAGGTGGCCAGCTACCTCGCCGGTGCCCCGATAGTCAATGTTTTGGCCTGCGAGGGCGAATTTGTGAATGTCGGTTTTGCTGCCAGCGGGCGCAATGGTCAACGCCACCGTCTGTGCCCCGTTACCGCCGTAGTTGAAATACCGCGAACTGGCCAGGTACACCGCCGCAGGCGACATGTACAGCGCCTGGCTGCCGCCCAGGAAGCACCGGCTGGTGCGTTGCAAGCTGGCCGATGCCAAATTGAACGCGGTGATGGTGGTGACCTGGCGATCCAGTGAAGCATTGCCCGCCTGTACGTAGCAATCGCCCTCAGCTACCAACGGTTGCGCGGTGCCGCCGTCGATGGTGATGGTGGGCAAAATTTCTGCGGCGGTCAGGCCCGCGACGGCTGCCTGGGCCCGCGCGGGTGTGGCGTTGGCCGGTATGGCGTATTTGCGCAAGTCAGGCTGCCAGTTGCTCACCACATACAGCGTGCTGCCAATCACCCGGCTACCGACCAGGCTGCCGTCGATGCGGATGCGGGTGCTCACGCTGAGTGTGGCGGTGACCGCGCCGCTCGCAGGTGTGGCCAGCAAGTCAATGCCCGTGCGGGCGATTTGCGGGCCAGGCAGCAGGGAAACACTGGGCGTGGGCAGGGTGACGGCGGTGCCAGAGCCAATGGGTGCCGTGCCAGAGCCGATGGCGCTCGTGACGGACCCCGAAGGAGCAGACACAGCCGATATGGTGGGGGGAAATATGGGTGGCAATGCATTGGAGAATTCGAACCTTTGGCCCAACAATGCCACTCGATTGGCGGAACCCACCAGGTACATGCCGGAGTAGGTCAACTCATTGGGCAGCGCCAGCCGCCCCACGGGTTCGAGTTGACCGTCTGCCAGTCGGCGCTGCGCTTGCAAAACGGCTGCTGTGGGCGTGCCAGTGTTACTCGAATAGGCTTTGGACAGCGCGTACAGCATCGAGCCGTCGGTCTTGACCCAGTCGTTTTCATCCACGCCGCGCTCTTGCAGGGTGGTGCCCGCAAAGCTTGCGGCACCGACGGGCTCGCTCAAAGCGGCGGCCGATGGCGCGGGGCTGGTCGCCGCCCCAACGGGTGCGGCAGTCGTGACCACCGTGGCAGCGCCGCCTGCGATCAGCTTTTGTTTGAAGTAGTCCACCAGGCCGCCAGACGCAGGCACAGCGAGACTCGCTTCCGTCGCGGGGGTGACGGTCTGGGTGGTGGTCTGCAAGGTGGGCACTGTGGGCGTGGTCGACCCGATGGGGGCAGTCGCCGGTGGTGAGGTGCTGGAGGCGTTCGCGCTGTCGCCGCCAGAGCTACCGCCGCCACAAGCAGCCAGCAAAGCCGCCAAACATACCGCCAACGCGCTGCGCGTGGCGGGGGGCGCGTGGGTGCGCATCAATTTGAAAGTTGAGTTCATGAAACGAGTCCTTTGACTAAAGATGAAAGGTGAAATGGGCTTATTTTTCTGGCTTACTTTTTTATCGTCGTCATGCAGGTTGTGTGGAATAATATCCCACGATTTGAAACTGCGTCAACCCTACCGCAGACGATTTAACGTTTATTTTTTACCCGACATGCTGTCCCGATCCACCCTTGTTCTACAAGCCTGCCTGGTGCTGCTCAAACCGCTGGTGGCTTTGTTGCTGCGTCACGGTGTGGCGTATCCGGCGTTTGCGGCGGCATTAAAAAAAGTGTTTCTGGAGGCTGCGCAGGACGAACTGCGTGCGCAGGGCGCGGCCTTGACCGACAGCGCCGTCAGCCTGCGCTCGGGCATCCATCGACGTGACGTACGGGAAATCACACGGCCAGTGGGCGAAGATCAGGAGCTCCCCCGCCAAGCAGAGCAGCCTGTGGGAACGCTGGCGCTGGACAAACCAATGAACATGGCTACCCAGGTGGTGGCTCGCTGGCTCAGTGAACCGCAGTATCTTGACGCCGACGGCAACGTCAGAACCTTGCCCCGCGCGCAAGCCCATGACGGGTTTGACGCCCTGGTGGCCAGCGTGAGCAGCGACATTCGGCCTCGCGCGGTGCTGGACGAACTGGTGCGCCTGGGACTGGCCGTGGAGGCGGCGGACGGCGTGCAACTGTTGCAAACCGGTTTTGCGCCGCGCCAGGGGTTTGCTGAAATGGCCCAGCTGTACCGGGCCAATTTGCACGACCACGTGGCGGCAGCCAGTCAAAACCTTGACGGCGACCACAATTTTTTAGAGCAGGCGATTTTTGTCGATCAAATCACAGCGCAATCCGTGCAGCGCTTGCATGCGGTGTCAGTCAGAGCGTGGCGGCAAGCCTTCAAAACGGTGATGCGGGAGGCCGAGGCGCGCTTCGAAGCAGACGCCCGCGACGCCTTGCCGCACGAACGCAGCCACCGCGCGCGCTTTGGTGCCTATTTCTATTCGCAGCAGGAGGAACACGATGTCCAGAACAACCACCCACAACCCACCACAAAACGCCCCTGATTCAAACCAGGTGCACGCCGTTCGTTCGCAGCCCACCGCCGATAACTTTGCGCACCAACGTATCGAAGCAATGATTCGGGGTGTGTGCTTGCTGGCAGTGTTGGTTTGGGCGCTGACGCTGCTGCTCGTGCTGTCTGGCTGTGGGCCTGGTACGGGCGGCACCGGCGTGGGGCCTGTGACCAGCTCAACCGTCTCGGTTGCATACAGCGGAGCGACCACGGTCGCAACACCCCCTACCCTGACAACCACCGCGCCAGTAACCGTGCCGGGCCCGACAGTGGCACCCGCTGTGCCTGCGCCTGTTCCAGGTGTTCCGGGCGTTCCGGGCGTGGTGCCACCCCCTACCGGAGTCGCCTGCACGGTTAACTGCGCCGCCTCCACAGTCACTTTGCAATTGGAGGCTGACCGGGTAGTGTTGCTGGGCAGTTGCTTTAACTTCACATCGCAGGCCCCTCTCAACGTCTCGGCTAATGGGCCCACGGTATTGGCGGGTAGCTACCAAAAGTTCAGCAACCAGGGTGGCCAGGTCGTCACCAGCAGCACACCTGCCAATCTGTTTTTACAGTTTGCCAACGGCCAAAGCGACAGCAGCAGTGTGACCCTGAGCGTGCGCGACACGGCGGGCAGCGTGTTGTTTGGGCCAGTGACGCTGCCGCGTGCATTAGCCACACCATCGGGGGGTGGTTTGCCTGCAATCAGTCCTGCGGCAGGCAGTAATACAAGCACCTGTCTTTAAAAATGTGCTATTAAATATATAGCTGCTTGAGCAGTATTTATAAGGGCTGATGGCTGTTTTTACTTATATTCGGCTGTTTTCTTTGCCAAGAAAGCCGCTATGCCAATACCTGCATTGGCGTGGTGCAGGTTTCGCACAAAGTGGTCGCGCTCACGGGCCAGCTGCACGGTCAGCGTGGTGCCGTCGGCATCGTTGACCAGTTCCTTGATGCTGGCTAGCGCGTTGGGTGCACGCTCATTCAGGCGCTGCGCCAGGGCCAGGGCGTCTGTGAGCGCATGGCCGGGCTGCGCCAGTTGGTTGACCACGCCCAGCGCCTGCAGGCGCTCGGGGCTGATGCGCGCGCCGCACATTAACAACTCGATGGCCAGCTGACGCGGCAGGGCGCGCAGCAGCGTCCAGGTGGCCCCACCGTCGGGCGACAGGCCCACGTTGCTGTAAGCCATCACAAACACCGCGTTGTCAGCGGCCACGATGAAATCACAAGCCAGCGCCAGCGAAAAACCGGCTCCAGCGGCTGCGCCTTCCACGGCGGCAATCACGGGTTTGGGGAAGGTGCGGATGGTTTCTATCCAGGTGTGAAGGCCTTCAATGCTCTGGGTTTGTACCTCCGCCGATTCCTGTCGGTTGGCTTGTAGACGCTGCAGGTTGCCGCCCGCGCTGAATACGGTGCCTTCGCCAGTAATGACCACGCTGCGTACTTCCGGGTTGGTCTCGGCTACGCCCAGGGCTTCAATACCTGCGGCATACATCTCCGGACCCAGGGCATTGCGGTGCTCGGGGTTGCTTACCGTGAGCACCATGGTGGCACCTTCGCTGGTGCTTTTTAGTTGTGCAGGGGTTTGTGTGCCCATCAGCTTTCCTCGTGTAACAGCGACAGGCCGATGGCACCGCGCCTGCGCAGCCAGGGGCTGGGCCGATAGCGCGGATCGCCGTAAACCGTTTGCAGGTTGAACAGCACTTCCAGCACGTTGGTGGGGCCCAGGCGGTTGCCCATGTCCAGCGGCCCTTGGGGGTAGCCCAGGCCCAGCGTGACGGCGGTTTCCAGGTCAGCCGGGCTGCAAATGCCCTGCTGGCATATGTCGGCGGCAATGTTCACGATGGTGGCTACCACGCGCTGGGTCACAAATCCGCCGCTGTCGGCAATCACACTCACAGGTTTGCCGTCTCGCGCAAACAGGGCGTGCGCGGCATCCCGCATGTCGCGCCGGGTGGCGGGGTTGGTGGCGAGCACACGGCGGCGTGTCAAGTTGTCGTCTACCAGCAGGTCAATGCCCAGGGTGCGCGCAGGGTCCAGACGCTCCACCACGGCCACCGTGGTCACGTCAAAACCCAGCGGTGCGACCAGCGTTAACGCAAGCGGTGAGGGCGACTGGCCGGTTTCGATCGTCGCGCCCAGGTTTTTGAGCAGTTGCAGCAGCTCGGAGCGGCGCGCGGCGCGGGGCGAGACCCACACGGGCGGCATGCTGGCGACCGCGGGCACCGGGGGTTCGGGCGGGACCTGGGCCTTGCCGTCGATATAGCGATAAAAGCCTTCGCCCACTTTTTTGCCCAGCAGGCCACCCGCCAGGCGCTGAGCTGTGATCACGCTGGGGCGGTAGCGGGGCTCTTCAAAATACTGGTGGTAGATGGATTCCATGACCGGGTGCGACACGTCCAGCGCGGTCAGGTCCATCAGCTCAAACGGACCCAGCTTGAAGCCCATCTGATCTTTCAAAATGCGGTCAACACTCGCGAAGTCGGCCACACCTTCGCCCACCACACGCAGGGCTTCCGTGCCAAATCCGCGCCCGGCGTGGTTGACAATGAAACCGGGTGTATCAGCTGCCTGCACCGGCGTATGACCCAGTTGGTGGGCAAAACGCGCCAGGTCAGCGCATACCGCAGGGTCTGTTTTCAGCCCTGCTATCACCTCCACCACCTTCATCAAAGGGACCGGGTTGAAAAAGTGGTAGCCCGCAAAACGCGCCGGGTGTTTCAGGCCCGCTGCAATGGCCGTGACGGACAACGACGATGTGTTGGTAGCCAGTACTGCCTGTTCAGAAACCACGGCTTCCAGTTGTGCAAAAAGCGCTTGCTTGACGTCCAGTCGTTCGACGATGGCTTCGACCACCAAGCCGCATTTCGCCAGCGACGCCAGGTTTGTCGCAGGCCGCAAACGGGCTTTGCTGTCCGCCAACTGCC
>JAYUXO010000176.1:0-1645 GCA_043753505.1 Comamonadaceae bacterium | reverse complement strand
GCGCGCCGGTGCGCCAGCACAGGTAGTGGGCGTGCGGGCTGGGCACGTTGCGGGGTGACACACGTACCAAAGCGCCACTGTCCAGCCACGGCGCGCCGAGCTTCAGCCGCACCAGCGCAACGCCCAGACCTTGTGCTGCGGCATCGCACATCAAGCCAATGTCGTTGAATGACGAGCCCTCAGCGGGCTCACCCACGTCCAGCCCGTGCGCCAGAAACCAGGTGCGCCAAGGCTCCAGCGGGCTCTTGATGAGCTTGGCGCTCTGCAGTTCTTCAATGGTGGCCAGCGGCCCATGGTGGCGAACATAGTCTGGCGCTGCCAGTGGCGTGACCTCGTCAGTCATTAAGCACAGGTGCTCCACATCTGCATAGCGGCCCGTACCAAAGCGAATCATCAAATCGGCGTCTTCGGCCACCACATCCAGCAGGGGAATGCTTACTTGAAGGGTCAGATCAATCTCGGGGTACGCCTCGGTAAAGGCGCGTAGGCGCGGCATCAAAATGGAGCGCGAAAAAGTCGGCGTGACGGCCACGCGCAGTTTGCGCTTGCCTTGTGCGCTGTAGTGCCCCGGAAAGCGCTGCAAACTGGTTATGCCCTCGCGCACATGGGCCAGGTATTCGCTGCCCTCGGTAGTCAAGGAAAAATCAGCACGCCCAAACAGCGGTTTACCGATAATTTGTTCCAGCTGCCGCACCCGGTGGCTGACCGCACTGGGCGTCACGCACAACTCTTCCGCCGCTTTACTGGCACTGCGCAGACGGGCCAAGGCCTCGAAAGTCAGCAAACATTGAATGGGCGGAATGCGATGCTGGCTCATGGACGATGTACTTTCCGAAACTCGTAGTCTGTTTCATCAAAATCTTAACGAATTGAATCACACACGTCTTATGCCAGGCTTGGCATGGGCCGGCAGGACCCACCGGCAGTGTGGCAAGGGGCTGCAACAACATATCGCGGAAGATACGCAATGTCGTTTCACGCTTTTGATATAACCACCTGCTAGCCCCGCACGCGGTACGGCATCACCATTCCAACACCAGCCGCCAGCACCATGCCCAGCACCGCCAGCCAAGTCAGGTTACGCCACAGACTGGGCGCAGACCGCAGGATGTTGACCTCGTTGACAAAAATGGTCTCGCAGGCACCGTTGCCCGTATCAGTGCGCACAGTGCTGGTGCCTCGCGCAAAACCGTTGCCGGAGAAATGCCGGTAATTTGCCAAATGACCCGTCAGGTGAATCTGGTCACCAATGCGGATGTTCTTGAGCTTTTTTGCCACACGGGGATCGTCAGTCAGCAGGTGGTTGTTCTACAGTTTGGTCATGTCAAAAGCCTGCCATGCAGCGTCACTCGAGGTCTCAACATTGCAGGTCCACTGGCCGCTTGAAAATGACAGATCGTGGTATCCGCCGCCCAGCGCGTTGGTGCCCCACACCACACAAACATCTGTCACGTTCAAGTGGTCGTTCCAGGCTTTGTGCGCCCAGCCCCACCAGCTATCCGTGTTGTATTTGCTGACCACCAGTCCGTAAATTTCATAACGATGCGATGGCTCTATGGTGTAAGTCACTCCCTTACTGACGGTCTGAAACGATGCGGTCGCAGCTGCTTCTTGCCGTGGCTCCGCACCCAACTGGGACGCGATC
>JAYUXO010000175.1:0-1645 GCA_043753505.1 Comamonadaceae bacterium | reverse complement strand
CTTGCGTGATTGCCTCACCCTTGGCAATGCTGCGCAGCAGGCGGCGCATGATTTTTCCGCTGCGGGTTTTGGGCAGGTTGTCGCCGAAGCGGATGTCTTTGGGTTTGGCTATCGGGCCAATCTCTTTGGCAACCCAGTTGCGTAGCTCAGCGGCAATGGCCAGCGCTTCGTCGCCCGTGGGGCGTGAGCGCTTGAGCACTACAAACGCGCAGACGGCTTCGCCCGTTAAATCATCGGGACGGCCCACCACCGCCGCTTCGGCGACGAGGTGCGAACAGGAAACGAGTGCGGATTCAATTTCCATGGTGCCCAGGCGGTGGCCCGAGACGTTGAGCACATCGTCGATTCGGCCGGTGATACGGAAATAACCACGGTCCACACTGCGCACCGCGCCGTCGCCCGCCAGGTAGTACGTGCCGCCCATTTCCGGTGGAAAGTAGCTCTTCACAAAGCGGTCTGGATCGTTCCATATGGTGCGGATCATGCTGGGCCAGGGGCGCTTGACCACCAGCATGCCGCCCGATCCGTCAGGCACATCAGCACCCACCTCATCAACGATGGCGGCCATGATGCCGGGCAGCGGCAAAGTGCAGGAGCCGGGCACCAGCGGGGTGGCACCGGGCAGTGGCGTGATCATGTGGCCGCCGGTTTCCGTCTGCCAGAACGTGTCCACAACGGGGCACCGCTCGCCGCCGACATGCTTGTGGTACCACATCCAGGCCTCGGGGTTGATGGGCTCACCCACGCTTCCCAAAATGCGCAGGCTACTCAAATCGCTGCGGGCGGGGTGCACTTTCTCGTCACCCTCGGCCGCCTTGATCAGCGAGCGGATGGCAGTGGGCGCGGTGTAAAAAATCGTGCACTTGTGCTTGTCGATCATTTGCCAGAAGCGGCCGGCGTTCGGGAAGGTGGGAATGCCTTCAAAAATGATTTGCGTGGCCCCGGCGGCCAGCGGGCCATACGCCACGTAGGTGTGGCCGGTGATCCAGCCAATGTCGGCCGTACACCAGAAAATGTCCGACGGTTTCAAATCAAAGGTCCAGTCCATCGTCAGCTTGGCCCACAACAGGTAGCCGCCCGTGCTGTGCTGCACACCTTTGGGTTTGCCGGTGGAGCCCGAGGTGTACAGGATGAATAGCGGGTGCTCTGCGCCGACGGCCTCGGGCGCGCAGGCAGTGCTTTGTCTTTGCAGCGCCGCATCAAACGTGAGGTCGCGGCCCGCCACCATATTGCATGCCTTGGCGGTGCGTTGGTAGACCAGCACAGTCTTCAGTGTGGTGCAGCCGCCCAGCGCGATCCCGTCATCCACGATTGATTTGAGCGGCAACTCCTTGCCGCCGCGCATCTGGAAGTTCGCTGTGATCACGGCCACCGCACCCGCGTCAATGATTCGCTCATTCAGCGCCTTGGCGGAAAAACCGCCAAACACCACACTGTGGGTCGCACCAATTCGGGCGCAGGCCTGCATCGCAACCACGCCTTCCACCGTCATAGGCATGTAAATGATGACGCGGTCACCTTTTTGAATGCCCTGGGCTTTAAGCGCATTGGCAAACTGGCTCACACGGTCCAGCAGTTGCGCGTAGGTGATGGTGTTCACCACACCATCGTCAGCTTCAAAAATGATGGCGGTTTTGTGCTCGGT
>JAYUXO010000174.1:0-4330 GCA_043753505.1 Comamonadaceae bacterium | reverse complement strand
AGGCCGCCAGCATTGAAGGCAGGGTACTGCGTGAGCTGGTCATCAATTTTGACCGCTCGGGGTATCGGGCCTTGTTTGAGATCAGGGCCGATGACGTGGTGCTGGTGCTGGCCATCAAGCAGCAGCGAGAGAGCGACTACCACTGACCGCTACACGGGGCCCACGTCAGCCAGACAGTTCTCCACCCGCCACCCATACAGCCAATCCACTGCATCGTAAAACCGCTCGGGCGTGCGCCCCCGCCACAAGTCGTTTCGCACCAAGCGCTCCACGCCCTGGGCGTGAAAGATGCGGCCCATGTCGCGGGCACCCAGCACAATGCGCGCGGTGCGGGCCACGCGGGAGCGTTGGTACAGCCCGAAAGCCTTGGCAAAGTCGTTGTCGTGCACGCGAAGGGCCTCACCCAGGGTCACCGCGTCTTCCATGGCCATGCAGGCACCTTGCGCCAGGTATTGCAAGGTGGCGTGGGCTGCATCGCCCAGCAAGGTGACGCGTCCGTAGTTCCACTGGGCAATCGGATTGCGGTCGGCGGTGGCCCAGCGGGTCCAGTCTTTGGGCAGCTCGATCAACTGGCGTGCCTTGTCGCAAATGCCGTCAAAGTAGCTGCGTACCTCGTCACGGCTACCCGCGCGCACGCCCCAGGTTTCTGTCTCTCGGCTGTGAAAGGTCACCACCACGTTGTATTGCCCGCCGCCGCGCAGCGGGTAGTGCACCAGGTGGCAGTTGGGTCCGACCCAAATGCTGGCGGCGTTCCATTGCAAATCCAGTGGAAAGTCCTGACGGTCCACCACGGCCCGATACACCACATGGCCCGACACCCGGGCCTCGTCGCCGACGAACTGCCGGCGAATGGCCGACTTCACACCGTCGGCCCCAATCAAGGCGCAGCCCACATGCCGCGCGCCGCTGGCGTCGATCACTGTCACCGTGTTGTCGTCCTGCTCGACGCGTTGCACCTTGGTGGCGGTGAGCACCTCGATCTGGTCCGACGCGCGGGCACCTTCGAGCAGCGCGCTGTGCGCATCGGCGCGGTGAATCACGGCATAGGGGTTGCCAAAGCGCTCGCGAAACGCAGTGCCGGTGGGGATATAGCCCACCAGGTATTCGTCCAGCGCGTCGTGCATCACCATCGCATCGGTGTACACCGCCCTGCTGCGCGCCACGGTGCCCACACCCAGCGCGTCAAACGCCGCAAAACCATTGGGCCCTACCTGCAGACCCGCGCCAATTTCACCCAGCTGCGCCGCCTGCTCCAGCACCTTCACCCGAAAGCCACGCCGTACCAAGGCAAGTGCGGCGGCAATGCCGCCAATGCCGCCGCCTGCGACCAGCACGGGCATCGACGATAAGGGGTTTGGGGGCATGTGCATCTCCGTTGCTTTGATATGCGGCGTTTTAGTTTGCATCAATTCGTGTACAACCAGTCGCCCGAACTACCTGGACAAAACCGATGCGCAAACTCTTGTTGACAGCCGCGATCTGGCTGCTGGCTTTTACCGCCTGGGCACAAACCGGCAGACAAGAAATCCGCTCGGTGGAGGGCATTACCGAATACGCGCTGCCAAACGGCTTGACGGTGCTGCTGCAGCCTGACGCCTCCAAGCCCACCACCAGCGTGAACATCACCTACCGCGTGGGCAGCCGCCACGAGGCGTATGGCGAAAGCGGGGCGGCGCATTTGTTGGAACACCTGCTGTTCAAAGCCAGCGAAACAGTGGCCGACCCCAAGCTGGAAATGACGCGCCGGGGTGCCCGCTGGAACGGCACAACCTGGTACGACCGTACCAACTACTTTGCGCAATTTGCCCACGACCCCGAAACGCTGGACTGGATGCTGGGCTGGCTGGCCGAATCGATGACAAAAGCCAAAGTGGCCAAACAAGACCTGACCATCGAAATGACCGTGGTCCGCAACGAAATGGAACGCGCTGAAAACAACCCGGGCCGCGTGCTGGGCGAGCGCATGAGATCAGTGGCCTACCAGTGGCACGCCTACGGGCGCGACGTACTGGGCGCGCGCAGTGACATTGAAAACATGCCCATCGAGCGGCTGCAAGCCTTCTACCGCAAGCACTACCGGCCCGACAACGCGGTGCTGCTGGTGGGTGGCAAATTTGATGCGGCCGCCGTGCTCAAGCGCGTTGAGCAGACCTTTGGCTCCATTGCTCGACCCGTCACGCCCATCGAACCCACCTGGACGCAGGAGCCCGCGCAAGACGGCGAGCGTCAGGTGCTGCTGCGCCGCGCAGGCGGTGCCAGCAGTGTGGCGGTGCTGTACCACGCCATGCCGGGGTCTACGCCTGAATTTGCCGCGCTGCGTGTCTTGGCGCAGGTGTTGCGCAGCGACCGCGGGCCGTTGGACACGGCGCTGGTGGAGCCGGGGCTTGCCGCCACAAAGTGGGCTTATGTGTTGCCAGCCAACGAGCCGGGCTTTTTGATGGCGGGGGCCGGTTTGAAAGATGGCGCGCCCGAGCAGGCCGAGACAACAGCCTTGCAAGTAGCCGAGAAACTGGCACAGACGCTGGCTGGTTTGCAGCTCACGCAGGCGCAGGTCGACTCAGCGCGCACCCAGGTGCTGCAAGGCCTGCAAGCCTCCCTGCGCGAGCCCGAAGCGGTGAGCCTGGCCATCAGTGAGTCGGTGGCGCTGGGTGACTGGCGGCTGTTGTTTGCCCAGCGTGACTGGGTGGCCGCCGTCACGCTGGCTGACGTGCAGCGGGTAGCCCGCACCTGGTTGGTACCCGCCAACCGCACCACCGGCATCTACCTGGCCAGCAGCACCGTGCCGCAGCGTGCGCCGTTGCCCACCCGGGTTGATGTGGCGCAGCTGCTGGCCAACTTCACCGGTCAGATGGCGGCAGCGCCAATAGAAGACTTTGAATTAACCGCCGCCAACATCGAATCACGCCTGGTTAAAAGCCGCCTCACGGTGGGTGGGCAACCTGGTTTGCAGTTGGTGGTTTTGCCGCGCCAAACCAAAGGCGAGCGGGTCACCGGCACCTTGCGCCTGCGCTGGGGCACTGCAGAAACCGTAGCAGGCAGCGCCGTGCTGGCGGGCTTCGCAGGCTCGTTGTTGGTTCATGGCACGACAGCGCAATCAGCCGAGCAGATCAAACAGACCTTGCTGGCGCTGGATGCAACGGTGGGTTTTTCCACCAGCGCGGGCGGCCTGTCAGCCAATTTCGAGCTGCCCGCTAAAAACACGGCCGCCTTCATGCGCTTACTGGCCGAGTTGTTGACCCAAGCCACCCTGCCCGATGCGGAGTTTGAACGCCAACGCACAGCCGCACTGGCCAATTTTCAAAGCACCAAGGCCGACACAGCGGCTGTGGCGGGCAATGCCTTGCAGCAGGTCTTTTCCAACTACCCTGAGGCCGACCCGCGCGCCAGTTTGAGCTTTGCCCAGCGCGAGGCCCTGCTGCGCAGCGCCACCGCGCTCCAGGTGCGCGCGTTTTACAAGCGCTTCGCCAGCGCCGCCATCGGCGAAATGGCGCTGATTGGCCCGGTGCAACCCGCGCAAGTGCAAGCGCAGTTGCAGCAACTGATGGGCAGTTGGACCAGCAGCGAGCCGCGCAAACCCTGGGTGTATGCCTACCCGGCCAGCCTGCCCAGTACCTGGCAGTCAGTTCAAGTGCCCGACAAGGCCAACGCCAACTACACCGCCCGCATTCCCCTGGACATGAACGACGACGCACCCGACTACCCGGCTCTGGTTACCGGCATTCAATTGCTGGGCGGTCGCGCGGGCACGGCGCTGTGGAAGCGCGTGCGCGAAGACGAGGGCCTGAGCTACGGCGTGAACAGCTCGCTGTTTGCGCCCACTGGCAGTGTGGAAGGTGGTCAGGCCGCCGCCATCAACATCACCGCCAGCTTTGCACCGCAAAACCGCGACAAGCTGCGTGAAGTGATCCGCGACGAAATGACGCAACGCGCGGCCAAGGGTTTTAGCAGCCTGGAAGTGGGATTTGCACGCCGCGCCATCCTGAGCAACCTGACCGGCAGCCTGGCCCAGCCCAGCGACCTGGCGGGCCGTCTGGCCAACAACCTGCGCTACGGCCGCGACATGGGCCGTTTCACTTACTTTAAAGAAGCCTACGAAAAGCTTGATGCCGACGCGGTGAACGCCGCATTGCGCAAATACCTGGATGTGAACCGCATGGTGGAGGTGGCGGCGGGTACGTTTACACCCTGAGCAGTCAATACGATCGACAAACCGCTATTTAATTGATAGCTGCTTGAGCAGTATCTAAAAGGGCTGGTGGCCGATTTGGTATCAAGAATGCTGGAAATAGCACCACGCAGGTCACCAACCACGCCCTTTTCTGCTCCCGCT
>JAYUXO010000173.1:0-4334 GCA_043753505.1 Comamonadaceae bacterium | reverse complement strand
ACCCGTAGGCTGGCTGCAGGCGCAAGCGCCCGGCACGGCAATCGGCGGCCTGGTCACCGCCACCGTGCTGGGTTTGCTGTGGGCCTACCTTGTGCGCTTTTGCGCCGTGGCCCTGCAAAGCGTGCAAAGCGGCTACGCCCGCATTCCCACCAGCCTGGACGACACCGCCCGCACGCTGGGCGTGAGCGGCCTGGCAATGCTCACCCAAGTACACGCCCCCTTGCTGAAGCGCTCCGCCATCGCCGCCGCCCTGCTGGTCTTCGTCGACGTCATGAAAGAACTCCCCGCCACCCTGGTGCTACGACCGTTTAACACCGACACCCTGGCGGTGGTGGCCTACCAATTGGCGCGCGATGAGCGGCTGGGGGAAGCGGCGTTGCCCAGCCTGGCGCTGGTGCTGGTGGGGTTGGTTCCGGTGGTGTTGTTGAGTGCGACGCTGCGGGGGGAGAAGCGGGAAACGCTATTCAAAACGTAGCTGGTTGAGCAATGAATACATGGGCTGGCGGCCGATTTAATACATAAATCAAGACTCACTGGTTCCCACGCACCTCTTTTGCGAACCCGGCAATCTCTGCGGCAAATTAAGCCCGCATGCCCGGTATCGATACGGTAAAATGCCGTACTCAATACGCATCGAGGAGCCCCCATGAATACTGCCCTTTCCACCACCCGTTTTGACTTGAAGATGGACGCCGCCGACAAAGACATCGTGTCGCGCGCTGCTGCGCTGATGGGCACAACGATGGCGGGCTTTGTGCGCTCTGCGGTCAAAGAAAAAGCGCAGGAGCTGCTGGCTCGCGATGCCCTGCTGCGCATGTCAGCACAAGATTTCGATCAGTTTTCTCAAGCCATCCAGGGCGCTTTCACGCCCAACCAAGCCTTGAAAGATGCGATGAAAGCGGCGGCCAAGGTGCAGCGTGCCTGAGACGAAAGTGGCATTGGCGCTGGATGGATCGCACTTACAAGAACTGCTCCTGACAGACTGGATAGAACTTGGCCATGACCGCGCCGCATTTGATTGCGGCGTGCCCGCGTTGAACGAGTTTTTGCACAAATACGCGGTGCAGCAAAGCAAAAAGGGCCTCACCACCGTTTACCTGCTGGTAGACCGCCGCCAGAGCGCCGACATTCTGGGCTTCTACGCCCTCAGCGCCTCCAAGGTAGAAGCCACCCGCTTGTCTGCCGCTGCGCAAAAGAAATTGCCCCGCTATCCCATCCCCTGCTTCCGCATGGGTCGCCTGGCCTGCTCTGCGACACGCCAGGGCATTGGTTTAGGGCGAATCTTGCTGGGTTTGGCTGTGGAACGTTGCCTGCGGGCGCGTGCGCAGGTTGCGGCTTATGCGTTGTTGGTGGATGCGAAAGATGAGCATGCGGCAGGGTTTTATTCGCATTTCGGGTTCACGGCGCTGCAGGACGCGCCGTTGAGTTTGTATTTGGCGTTGGGGTTGGGGTTGTAGACTAGTATTCGGAAAATGAAAAATAATATTGACCACTGCAAAGAAGCCTTTATTCTTGGAAATTTCGTCATCGATTGCGAAGAAATTCGATTAACTCAAAACGCATCTGATAATCCTATTGTCTATAGTTCACGGGGCTATATCGAAGCCAGTCCAGAACACGGCATAGAGTCGCGAATCATATGTCAGCGTGGCGCATCGGATGTCTACGATCCCATGGCTATGTTTGTGAATATTGATAATTATACGTCTGGTGTATTAATTCCCGACAGCCATCACTATCGCCTTGAAGCCCGCGATGCGTTAGGAAATAGTTGGACGAGAAGGCCAGGCCGTTAAATAATACCGACATTGTTCATCCGCCGGTGACTGCTTCAAAATCTGCTGAAGACTTTTACAGACTGATGGAGTGCTACTTTAACTATGTGTGCGCCAATGCTGAGGACAAGAAATTTGCACCCCTTTCTAGCAAGCTTGGGGGACTGTTTACCTTAAAAGGGGTATGGCTTGATACTGTTATTTTGTTGATATGCGTCGTGGTTGAAGCGGTACTCGCAGAGGAGAGATTTAAGTGCATTGCCGCGCAAAATAGCGAAACTGTTGATGCCATCGGAATACTAATTGACGCGGTCAAAGCGGCTGGTGTTGACGAGAAAATTAGGAGCCGTGCAGTCACCTCGATATCAAACCTTAAGTCAGTTAGTGCAGCTGACAAACTGAACTCTCTGACGCTGGTCGGTGCTATAGAAAAAGAAGATCTAACTAATTGGAAGAAAAGAAGAAATAAAGCGGCGCATGGAACCTTTGTGCTCGATTCCAAGGAGATACAACATGCTCTCGACGATGTTTTCCGTCTTACAACTCTTGTATATAAATTGGTCTTCTTGTTAATCGGATACTCTGGAAAATACTCCAATCGTACTGCTCGCGGCTGGCGCGATGATGAATTTGAAGCACAAGGCTATTGGGCGGCGCTTGAAAAGAGTGCTGACAGCCGAAAAAGTTAATCACAAACACAGGTAAGCTTTGATCTACGTCATCAATATTGGATGGCAACTCTTCATCATTTAGAACGGCTGATGGGTTAATTATTACCCCAACCCCACCGCCTTCCGATACAACCCATTCCGCTTCACCACCACAAACCCACACCCTTCATACAGCCGCGCCGCGCTGAAGACGCTTTCACCGTCAACCCCCAGCGCCGACTCTTCCATGCCCGCGTCTTTTTGCGCCTGCAACGCACGAACGACCAGTGCGCGGGCCAGGCCGCGTTTGCGCCAGGGGGCACCGACGCTGATGAACTCGGTGTAGCTGCGTTGGCGGTTTTGGGTTTCGTTTTGCTCAGCGTCAATCCAAGGTTTGACCTGGCCTGCCACTTGGTTGCTTTCGACGTGCCACGCCACCTGCCACAGCTGCGGTTGCAGGGTGCGTGACTTCAGCCAGATTTCAAAATCACCGGGCGGCGGCGGCGCGAAGCCCCAATGGTCTTTTAGCGCTTCGATGTGTGCGTCGTAGATGGCTCGCAGGTGCTCTGGCAGCACCGGCCTGACCTCAAAGCCCGGCGGCAGTGCAAACACCGGAATGTTGTCCAGGGTGGGCCTCTCCATCTCTAAAAAGTGCCGGGCGATGCGGTAACCCGCTTTGTGCAGCAGATTGGCGCGGTCGTGCTCGCCTTGGGTAACGAATGCTTGGTGCAGCCAGCGAGTAGCACGGACACCAGCCCCGGCATGGTTACGTGCAGCCTGGGCGACTTCGCGTTGTCGCGCCTCCAGCCAGTGCAACAGCGCGCTGCCCACGCCGCGCCCGCGGTAGGCCGGACGCACAAACGCGATCTGGCCCTGCACCAGCGCGCCGTCCCCGGTCGTCCAGTCCCAGGTGCGCGCATAGCCGACCAACTGCTCATCGATCCCTTCACCGAGTTGTGCCATCACGATGTCGCGCGACGGGTCGCACCGCGTCATGGCCGCGTAGTCGCGGCGCATGTCGTCGGCCCGGCGGATTGACGCGATTCCGTCAGCGGCAAAGCTGGCGTTGGCCACCACCGCCATGAGTGGAAAGTCGGCGTCTCCAGCGAAAGGGCGCAAGCGCAAGCCGTGCGTAGAAGGATGATTCGGGGACAAATTAGCGTGTGTCATGCCTCGAATTATGTGGAGGCAGTGGTTGACTGACATGCAACGCTACTAAAATCGTAGCTGCTTCAGCATATTCCACAAGGGCCGGTTACCGTTTTGACCTTAAACCGCTCTCCGCCGCCACGACCATCCCAGATTGATGCCCGCCGCGGCGGCAATCAAAATGGTGGTTGCGCCGATGAGTTGTAGCGGGTGCAGGCGATGGTTGTAAGCCAGGTAGTCGACCAGGATGGCAACCACGGGGTAGATGAATGACAGCGAGCCTTGCAGGTACGTGGGTAGCTTGTGAATAGCGCCATACATCAGTATGTACATCAGCCCTGTGTGCACCACGCCGAGCGAGATCAACCAAACCCAGGCGCTGCCTTGGGGCAATTGAGCCCCATTCGCCAAATTCGCCAAATTCGCCAAATCCGCAAAACTTGTAAAACTTGCAAAAGGCGCGAGCATCACCATGCCCATACGCACCTGTATCAAGGCAATCAGGTGGGGTGGCGTTCCCTCCAGTTTTTTGGTGATGAGGGCGGCAATGGACCAAAGGTGTCGATGGCGCTGGACGTCATCTCCAGATAAATCCAGCGCTGGCTGGCTTGTTCGATGATTTCTTTGCGCTTCCACACCAGGTTCGGAATCATCCGCACCATCGGTGATTCAAACACTTCCAGACCTTTTTCCAGCTCGGCTTCCTTGATGGGATTGAGCTCTAAATCGTAGGCAATGGACGTGGTGCGCCGAGCGTTGC
>JAYUXO010000172.1:0-1651 GCA_043753505.1 Comamonadaceae bacterium | reverse complement strand
TTTACTACTTCATACCCAAGCAGGCTGAACGCCCCGTGTATTCGTACCGCCTGTCCATCGTTCATTTTTGGGCGTTGATCTTCACCTATATGTGGGCGGGCCCGCATCATTTGCACTACACCGCGCTGCCCGACTGGACACAGTCCATAGGCATGGTTTTCTCTCTGATTCTTCTGGCGCCCAGCTGGGGCGGCATGATCAACGGTGTGATGACCTTGTCGGGCGCATGGCACAAGCTGCGCGAAGACCCGATCCTGCGATTCATGATTGTTGCGTTATCGTTTTACGGCATCGCCACATTCGAGGGTCCGATGATGTCGATCAAAACCGTCAACGCCTTGTCGCACTACACGGACTGGGGCATTGCACACGTGCATGGCGGCACCCTGGGCTGGGTGGGCTTTATTTCGATGGGCGCGCTGTACTACCTTGTCCCGCGTATGTTCGGCCAGACCAGAATGCACAGCGTCACAGCCATCGAGGTTCATTTCTGGATCGCCACGCTGGGCATCGTGCTGTATGTCGCTGCGATGTGGATAGCCGGCGTGATGCAGGGCCTGATGTGGCGCGCCATCAACCCCGATGGCTCCCTGACCTACACCTTTGTTGAGAGCGTCAAGGCCACACTTCCGTTTTATATCGTGCGCTTTTTCGGCGGCATTTTGTACCTCGGTGGCATGGTGCTAATGGCCTGGAATGTCGCCATGACAGCCATGGCCGGCAAGCCTACCGAAACCACCATTCCGGCTGCCACAGCCCAAGCCTGAAAGAGCCCTATGCCGTTCTCACACGAAAAAGTTGAAACCAACAACACCTTGATGATCTTGCTGATCCTGATCGTTCTGGCCATTGGCGGAATCGTAGAAATTGTTCCGCTGTTTTTTCAAAAGTCCACCACGCAACCCATTAAAGGAATTGTTCCGGACTCGCCTTTAAAAATTGTGGGTCGCGACATCTACGTACGTGAAGGTTGCTACAACTGCCACTCACAAATGATTCGCCCATTGGTAGCTGAAACCCTGCGTTATGGGCATTACTCGGTAGCGGGCGAGTTTGTTTACGACCACCCATTCCAATGGGGCAGCAAGCGAACCGGTCCTGATTTGCACCGCGTGGGTGGCAAATACAGCGACGAGTGGCATCGGTTGCACTTAATTAATCCCCGCGATCTGGTGCCCGAATCCAACATGCCCAGCTACCCGTGGCTGGAAAAAGCACCCGCCGATGCCGAATCGATCCAGCGACACATGCGCGCCTTGCGCGCAGTCGGCGTCCCGTATACCGATGCGGAAATCGCAGGCGCACCTGCCGAACTCAAAGGCAAGACCGAAATGGATGCCATGGTGGCTTACCTGCAGGGCTTGGGTCTTGCACTCAAATAAATCACAAGGACTCACCACATGGATATCAATCTATTGCGCAGCCTGGTCACCGTTGCTGCATTTGCAGGATTCATCTCGATTCTGGTGTGGGCCTACCGGCCATCACGGAAGGCGCAGTTCGATGAAGCAGCGCAGTTGCCGTTCCTGTCAGACCATTAACACAAGGGCAGTGTCATGAGTGATTTCACAGACGGATTTTGGGCTTGGTATGTTGGCGTTATCACCCTGCTGTCGATACTGGCTTGTGCACTCCTGCTGTGGGTTGCGGG
>JAYUXO010000171.1:0-10695 GCA_043753505.1 Comamonadaceae bacterium | reverse complement strand
CTGAGTTGCCGTTTGAATACATGCTCAATGCCCTGCGCCTGGCCGAAGGCTTTGACTTGACCCGTTTCACCGAACGCACGGGACTGCCGATTTCCGCCGTCCGCAAGCCGTTGGATGCTGGCTTGAAGCGCGGTTTGCTGGAGCAAACCGGCAACCGCGTTCGCCCGACCGCACAAGGCTTTGACTTTTTAAGCGACCTGCAGTCGTTGTTTCTGGCCGATTGAGCCGTCGGCACAAGTCGGCGGGTAAAATCTGAGGCTGAGACGGAAGCTTGGCAGAGTGGTCGATTGCACCGGTCTTGAAAACCGGCAAACCGAAAGGTTTCTAGGGTTCGAATCCCTAAGCTTCCGCCAATGGGCCAATTGCATCAGCATTCACGTCAAATGCGCATGCAGACCTTGTAAAGATTGCTCGAGCAGCTATCGAGTTGATAGCAACTCGACATGCCGGCAGGCAGCCCGTCAGGTCAGCGACTCAATCAAGTCCACATACTGCGTCATCGCGTCGTCGTTGGAGGTGCCCTTCATGCCGTTCCAGGCGTCCCATTTGGCGCGGCCCACCATGTCGCCGAAGCCGGGTTTTTTCTCTGCGTTGTCGCCGGTTGAGGCTTGTTTGTACAGCGCGTACAGCTTGAGCATAGTGGCGTTGTCGGGACGCTCGCTCAAATTTTTAGAGTTGGCAACAGCAGCTTCAAAAGCAATTTTCAAATCGGACATGGGATCTCCTGTGGGTTGATAAGACGTTGATAAGACGTTGATGAGGCGTTGACAGAACCTTGACAGTGGGGCTTGCCTTGGGGTATCTGCGCGGTATCTTAAGCCCAGCTTTACCCTGAAAATCGTATCAACAAGGAATGGAGCGTCTATGGTTACCCGCAAAATTAACACCACAGGCACCACAGGTGCGGCGTCCGCTGCTGGCAGCAAAGCTGCCAGTCTGGCGGGCCAGATGGCTCAAAAAATGGCACGGAAACTGGCCAGCCAGATGACGCCTGAAAACGCCTTCAAAACCGCCAAGATCATGCAAAAAGACGTCACACGCGCGGTCACGGGTACGTTGGGCATGTCAGGCGAGCGCATGAGCAAGGTCGACACCGCTTGGCTGCGTATGGATTCGCCCAGCAACCTGATGATGATTGTGGGCATATGGCAACTCAGCCCTGGCGTGGACTACGACGTGTTGTGTCAGCGCATTGAAGAGCGCCTGCTGAAATACAACCGCTTTCGCCAGCGCGTGGTGCAAGACACAGCCGGTGCCACCTGGGTGGAAGACCGTAACTTTGACATCGCCGCCCATGTGGTGCGCGAAACACTACCCAAAGTCAAAGGGGTAGATCAGCAAACCGCCTTGCAAGACCGGGTAGGCGAGCTGGCCATGCAGCCGCTGGACAAGCGCCGCCCACTGTGGCAGATGCACTTGATTGAAAACTATGTGGGCCCGGATGGTAAAAAAGGCAGCGCCCTGGTGGTGCGCATTCACCACTGCATTGCCGACGGCATCTCGCTCATTTCGGTGACCATGTCACTCATCGATGGGGGCTTGCCGCCGCCCGAGCGCAAGCGCCACCCGGCGGCAGACACCGGCGCCACCAATACCGAAGACTGGATTGCCGACAAGATGGTCAAACCGTTTACCAGCTTGACCGTTAAAGCGCTGGGCCTGTTGGGTGACCGTGCGGCCCAGTCGCTGGGCCTGTTGCGCGACCCGCAAGCAATGTCAGACCAGATGGACAAGAGCATGAACGGCACCCTGGACGCGGTCCGCATGGCCTACCAGGTGCTCAGCGACGCGGCCAGTCTGGCGCTGATGCCCGACGACTCCAAAACCCGTCTTAAAGGCAAACCTGGCACCACCAAACGCGTGGCCTGGTGCCAGCCGCTGCCGCTGGATGAGGTGAAGGCCGTCAGCAAAGCCCTGGGATGTTCGATCAACGATGTGCTGCTCAGCTGCGTGGCGGGTGCCATTGGCGCGTATTTGAAGAGCTTTGGTGACGACGTGACGGGGCAGGAAATTCGTGCCATGGTGCCTGTGAACCTGCGCCCGCTCGACCAGGCCTACAAACTGGGCAACAAATTCGGACTGGCCCCGCTGGTGCTGCCCATTGGCATGGACAACCCGGTCGAGCGCGTGTTCGAAGTGCGCCGCCGCATGAACGCGCTGAAAGGCAGTACCCAGCCACTACTGGCCTTCGGTGTGCTGGCTGTGGCGGGGATGCTGGTCAAACCGGCGCAAGCAGTCATGCTGAACATGTTTGGCAAAAAGACCACGGCGGTGATGACCAACGTACCCGGCCCCGCCACCAAGCTGCAGTTTTGCGGTAGCACGCTGGAGCAAAGCCTGTTCTGGGTGCCGCAATCGGGCAACGTGGGCCTGGGTGTGTCGATCTTGAGCTACGGCGGCGGCGTGCAGTTCGGCGTGATCACCGACACCGTCCTCTGTCCCGAGCCACAGAAAATCATTGACGAGTTCGAGCCCGAATTCATGAAGCTGTCGTGGATCACGTTGATGCTTCCCTGGGAAGGAGAGGCGGGTTAAGTCACTACAAAATTGATAGCTGTTTGAGCAGTATCTATAGGGGCTGGTGTGTGATTCGTTTTAAATCTGATGAATTTTTGCCAAGTCATATCAATTCCTTTTTACGGAGAAAGCAATGTTCAGTCACGTAGTGCTCGGTGTAGATGATCTTGAGGTTTCAAAGACGTTTTACGACGCGCTGCTCGGCACGCTGGGCATTGGCCCGGGCGTGGCCAACAAGAACCGGTATTTCTATCGCAGCCCGAGCGGTACGTTTGCGATCACCACGCCTATCGACGGCGAGCCTGCAACGCATGGCAATGGCAGCACCATCGGATTCACGGTGCAGTCTGCCGCACAAGGTGATGCTTTTCACGCCGCGGGTGTGGCCCACGGCGGCACCACCTGCGAAAACCCACCGGGCTTTCGTGAAGGCCCTTCCGGCCAGATTTACTTGGCCTATTTGCGTGACCCGGACGGCAACAAACTCTGCGCGTTGTACCGGCCACTCAAGTGACGCGGGAACTGCGACTATTTGCTCTGCTTTTCATAGCTGCTTGAGCAGGTTTCAAAAGGGTTGGAGGCTGATTAGCCTCTTTTTCCCGACTACACCTGTTGGCAGCAGTAGCCTGCAACTTCCAGTTTGGCGGCAATGTCGTCGGGTGACACCATGGTGGTGTGGCTGATCCAGGCTTGACGCTTGGACAAGTCCACACTGGCACCGCTGACGCAAGGCAAGTCTTGCAACTCGAACATCACTGCGTCGGCATCATCCTGGGTGTTGAGCTCCGGTATGTGAAAAGTAGTCTCTGGCATGCGAGCCGGTACCGGTCAGCGTTAATCAGCAGTCTTCCAGCTGCGCCCGCGCGAGGTCTACGTCCAGGCGTTGCGCGGCGTCCAGCGGTTTGACGGAAGCGGCTTTTTCATACAGCGCGGTGGCTTCAGTCATTTTCTTGTCTCCTTCCAGCATGAGAAGGCCGTTGGCGTACTCAATCATGAAAATGGCGCAGCTGGCCTGCAGCTTTAGCCCTTCCTGGAACAGCTTCAAGCCGGTGTCTTTCTTGGCCCCGTAGGTCATGCTGCCAATCAAAGTTCCTACTTTGTCGATCACCTCGGCATGAAACGAGCCCAGGCCCACATGGGCGTCGGCGTGCTTGGGTTGTAGCTGGATGGTTTGCTCCAGCGCCGTTTTGATCTTGCTGCCCAGGCCCTGGGCCAGTGCCTTGGCGACGCTGATGCCCTGGCTGTAGCGGCCTAACGCGTAGGCCTGCCAGTACCAGGCGTTGTAGTTGGTGGGTGCAGCTTGTAGCTGGGTTTGGGCCAGTTGGGCCACTTCCAGAAACAGGTCAAGCTTGGTTTTTTCTTTTTTCTCCAGGTAGTTGGCGTACATGCAGGCTGCCTTGTTGGCGACGGTAACGCCGTCACCGCCGGCGCGCAGCCCGGCTTCGTAGGCAGCCTGAAATTCGCCCCGGTGAAACAGCACCCACGCGGCCAGCACGTTCTCGTCTTGGGGCAGGGGCTCCATGTCGCCCGCATGCAAACGGGGCCACAGCTTTTTGAGCCTGGCCACGTCGAACGGGTACTCGCCCAAGTGGGGAAAGGCAGTCCATTTGGCCATTTGCACGCTCCTGATGTATTGGTTTAGTTGTCGCCGTTACCGTGGATGCTGCCATTGGTGTAAGCCGCCACGAGACCCAGCAGGTGCGTACGCTGGCTGGTTTCCAGGTAGGGCACCAGCAGGTTCAGCACATGGTGGGCCCCGCGCAGCAGGGCGGCCTGCGCACTTTCTGGTTCGAGGGCACGGCGCGGGTCACGCACATATTCGTAGCTGAGCCAGTAGGTCAACACCACCACCATGCTGGTGGCGGTGGCTTCCACCTCGCGCGAGTCAATGCTGACGGTGCCGGCGCGGCTCATGCTGTCCAGCATCACGCGCACCGCGCGGGTTTTGTTTTTGAGCACCCACTGAAAATGGGTTTCCAGGCGGCGGTTTTTACTGAGCAAATCGTTCAGGTCGCGGTACAAAAAGCGGTACTGCCAGATCAACTCAAACAGCGTGTGCAAGAAGAACCAGGCGTCCTCCACATCGCGTACGCCGTCGCTGGCATTCAACAGCTCACCCAACGCACGTTCGTAGCGATCGAACAGCGTATTAATCAGCTCGTCTTTGGCCGGGTAGTGGTAGTACAGGTTGCCGGGGCTGATGGACAACTCGGCCGAGATGAGCGTCGTAGAAACATTGGGTTCGCCAAAGCGGTTGAACAGTTCCAGCGACACTTCCAGAATACGTTCGGCGGTGCGGCGGGGAGCTTTTTTGGCCATTTTGTGTGCTGTCAGGCCACCTGCAACTGGGGCAGCGCCTGGCCTAAGTCGTCCATCACCTCCTGCAGGTTGGAGATGGCCCGGCCAACGCGTGTAGGCGGTTTTTGTGGTGCGGCGAGCTGGCGTTTTGGGTCGTCCAGCACGTCGTTGTTCAAGCTGATACCGTGCTTGCCCAGTGTGACCGACAGGCTGGTGCGGCGCGAGCGCAACATGGCGCGGGTTTGCTGGTAGGCGTGTTCGGCCATTTTGCGGCGCTGGGTGTAGCTGAAGCTGTTGGCCAAATACATTTCGGTATCGCGGTGATCGGGCTCGATCAGCAGGATGTCGGTGTGCGGGTAGGCCATTTCATAGTGCTTCATGCCCATTTCAAGCCGCGAATGAATCATGGTGCGAAAGGTCTGGCTGAGCACAGAGACCAGGCCACCATCAACGATGCGGGGAATCTGGCGCTTGTGGGCGGGCAGGCCGTCCTGCATCACCTTGACTTGTTTCGCTGGCGTGGCGTCAAACGGCACCAGCGGGTTCAGGCACAGCATCAAATCCACGCCTTGCTCCAGTGCAATGGAGGCATGCATGGTTTTTTTGAGGGCGCCGTCAACGAAATAGGCATCGTCAATTTCCACCGGCGGGAACAAGCCGGGCAGGGCGCTGCTGGCTTGCACGGCTTTTGAAATGGGCACGTGGTCCCAGCCGGGGCTACCAAAAGGGGCGGAGTCGCCGCTGTCCAGGTTGGTGGCCACCAGGGTCAAGCGGGTTTTGAGCTTTCGAAAGTCGTTGCTGCGGCCCTCGCGGGAAAACAGGGTGGCCAGGCGCTGGTCAATTTCGTTGTTGGAAAAAATGCCTGTAGGTAAGCCGGGGCCCAGGCGTTCCAAAACCTGCGAGATGCGTTTGCCACGTGCCAGTTCCCAAACTGCCGACAGGCTCAGGCCGGGAAGCATGAAGGCGCGTCGGGCGAATTCACTATAGGCCGGCACGGTGAGCCAGGCGGGGTCAAACACTTCGGTGGCTTCGTCGTTTTCAATGAAACCCGCGCACAGTTGACGTGGTGTCATGCCGTTGGCCAGACAGGCGGCAATAAAACCCCCGGCAGACACGCCGACGTAGTGTTGCAAGCCGTTGAAATTAAGTCCGTCCAACGATTCGTCCAGCGCACACAAGGCGCCGATTTCATAGATGGCCCCCAAAGGACCACCACCAGCAAGCGCCAGGGCAATGCGGGGTTTTGAGGAAGGCGAAGTGCGTTTTTTCAAGGGCATGGATAGAGACAGGTTTTGCTGTAAGTGTAGATGTGGGTTTGCATGGTTTTTGCTGCGCCGCAGCACGAACAAACACCAATGAAACACCACCGACAGGCATTAAAAAAGGCGCTGGTGCGCCTTGTTTGTGAGAAAGGCGCCGAGGCGCCTGGGTGTAGTCGTCAGCGAACTTTATTTGGCTGTGGCAGCAGCGGTTTTTACGGCTGACTTGCGGGGCGCAGCGCGCTTGACGGCGGCGCGGGGCTTAGAGGTAGCAACTTTAACGGCCTCCACTGATTGAGCAGCTTTGCTACGGGCGGAAGCAGCGGTCTTGGCGCTGAGTTTGGCGACGTTTTTGTTCAACTCGTCGATGCGCACGATCAGGGCGTCCACGTCTTTGGCTGATGGCACGCCCAGCTTGTTCAGCGCTTTGGCAACGCGGTCTTCAAAAATGTTTTCCAGCTTGTCCCACTGGCCGGTCGCTTTGGAGGTGATGCCATTGGCCATGGTGGTCATTTTGTTGGTGGCTTCGGAGATGCGCTCTTCGGCAACCGCTTGCGTTTTGCGTTGAATCGACACGCCTTCTTTCACCAGGGTTCCAAACACTTTGTTGCCTTCTTCCTGGGCCTTGGAGAAAGCACCCAGACCGGCCAGCCAGATTTGTTGGGCAGACTCTTTAACGGTGCCAGCCAGGTGTGCGCTTTGGGCTTTGGCGCCGGGCTTTTGTGTTTTCTTGACCATGGTGTGAGCTTTCTGAAAAGTGGTGAAAGTAAAGGGCTTAAAACGCGCTGTGTATCAGCACTGGAGCCCGACTGTAGGGCGCAGTTGACACGCCGTTTAGATGCAGGCTCCTAGATGGCTAGAGGCGTGCGCCTATGGGGCCTACCGGCGATCAAACAGCATTTCTACACAATACCGGCCAGTAGCCCTCTTGAATACCGCTCAAACAGCTATGAAAATAATAGCGTTTTAGGCTGGCCCTCAATCGCCAGTGGTCCAGCTGTACAAGTCTGTGGGCGTCGCGGGTTTGTGCTGAATCTCGCTGGACCGCCTTTGGGCAAGAATCCGGGATACACCAACCTGGAGGCTTTCCCATGCAGTATTTCGTCACCGGTGCAACCGGCTTCATCGGCAAACGTCTGGTCAAAAAACTGCTGGAGCGCAAAGGCTCTGTGGTGCATTTTTTGATTCGCAAAGAAAGCGAAGGCAAGGTTGCCGCGCTGCGCGAATTTTGGGGTGTGAGCGCCGCGCGCGTGCAGCCGGTGTTTGGCGACCTGACGACCAAAAAGCTGGGTGTCAACACCGATGACGTGAAGAAGCTCAAAGGCAATATCGACCATTTCTATCACCTGGCCGCGGTGTACGACCTGGACGCCGATGAGGAAAGCCAGATCGCCGTGAACATTGAAGGTACGCGAAATACGGTTGAACTTGCAAAAGCCATCGACGCGGGCCACTTTCACCACGTGTCATCGATTGCGGCCGCCGGCTTGTACGAAGGCGTGTTTCGTGAAGACATGTTTGAAGAGGCCGAGAACTACGAACACCCGTATTTCATGACCAAGCACGAGAGCGAAAAAATCGTGCGCAAAGAATGCAAAGTGCCTTGGAGCGTGTACCGCCCGGCCATGGTGGTGGGTGATAGCAAAACCGGCGAGATGGACAAGATCGACGGGCCGTACTACTTCTTCAAACTCATCCAGCGCATTCGCCAGTTCTTGCCGCCGTGGATGCCGGCCATTGGCCTGGAAGGTGGGCGCGTGAACATTGTGCCGGTGGACTTTGTGGTGGGTGCGCTGGATCACATCAGCCATCAGCAGACCACCACTGGCAAGTGCTACCACCTGGTAGATCCCGTGGGCTACCGGGTGGGCGATGTGCTGGACATTTTCAGCAAGGCTGCGCACGCACCGCGCATGAGCCTGTTTGTCAACGCGGCGCTGCTGGGCTTCATTCCCAAAAGCGTCAAAAAAGGCTTGATGGCGCTGGCCCCGGTGCGCCGGGTGCGCGCCGCCATCATGAAAGACCTGGGTGTGCCCGAAGACATGATGGCTTTCGTGAACTACCCCACCCGCTTTGACCGCCGCGAGACCGATGCTGCGCTCAAGGGTAGCGGTGTGAACTGTCCCAATTTGAACGACTACGCCTGGCGCCTGTGGGATTACTGGGAGCGCCACCTGGATCCCGCGCTGTTTGTTGACCGCAGCCTGAAAGGCACCGTAGGCGGCAAAGTGGTTCTGATCACCGGCGGCTCTTCGGGTATTGGCCTGTCGGCCGCATGCCGCTTCGCCGAAGCGGGTGCCATCACCATCATCTGCGCACGCGGTGAAGACAAGCTGGCTGAAGCGGTGAAAGAAATCAAGGAATTTGCGGGCAAAGACGCCAACGTGTTCAGCTACCCGGTTGATATTTCTGATGAGGTCGGCTGTGCTGCGTTCATCAAAACCCTGGAGGAGCAGCACGGCGGCGTGGACTTCCTGATCAACAACGCGGGCCGCTCCATCCGCCGCGCCATCGAGGCCAGCTACGACCGCTTTCACGACTACGAGCGCACCATGCAGCTGAACTACTTTGGCTGCCTGCGCGTGACCATGGGCCTGTTACCCGGCATGGTGGCCAAGAAGAAGGGCCACGTGGTTAACTTGAGCTCTATCAGCGTGCTGGTCAACGCCCCGCGTTTTTCAGCTTATGTGGCCAGCAAAGCCGCACTCGATGCCTGGACACGCTGCGCGTCCAGTGAGTTTGCCGACCAGGGCGTGACCTTCACCACCGTGAACATGCCTTTGGTGCGCACGCCGATGACCGCACCCACCAAGATTTACGACAACATGCCGCTGCTACAGCCGGAAGAGGCCGCCGCCATGATCATCAATGCCTGCATCGACAAACCCGTGCGCGTGGCTACCCGCCTGGGCATTTTTGGCGAAGTGCTGCACGCCATGGCACCGCGCGTCACGCAAATCGTGATGAATACCACCTTCCGCATGTTTCCTGACAGCGCTGCCGCAAAAGGCGACAAGAACGTCAAGGCCACGTTGTCGCCTGAAGCGATTGCGATGTCGCAGGTGATGAAGGGCGTGCACTTCTAAGCTGGCGACAACATCGACTGGCCGCCACCGTCGGTAATAATTTCCGTTTTCTGAACGGAAGTGCGCTGACGGTGCGCTGCACACATGAAAATATTGCTGTTTGGCAAGCAAGGACAACTAGGTTGGGAGCTTCAACGCAGCCTGGCTCCATTGGGCAGTGTGATAGCCCTGGACAGGCACAGTGCACAACTGTGTGGCGACCTGACTGATTCAGCCGGTATTGAAAAAACGATTCAAACCGTCCGCCCCCAGGTCATCGTCAATGCCGCCGCTTACACAGCGGTCGACAAAGCCCAAAGTGACGTTAATTTGGTTCGCCAAGTCAATGCCATTGCTGTGGCTGCCATGGCCCGGCAAGCCCAAGCCGTGGACGCGTGGCTGGTTCATTACTCGACAGACTATGTTTTTGACGGCAGCGGCGAGCAGCCCTGGCAAGAAAACGATGCAACCGCCCCATTGAATGTGTACGGGCAAACCAAGCTGGAAGGTGAACAATTCATTGCGGCGCTGTGTCCGCGGCACCTGATTTTCAGAACCAGTTGGGTGTATGGCAGTCGGGGCGGCAACTTCGCCAAAACCATGCTGCGGCTGGCCCAGGAGCGGCTGCGTTTGACGGTAGTGGCAGATCAGTTTGGTGCGCCAACTGGTGCTGATTTGTTGGCAGACGTCACCGCCCATGCGTTGCGTCAGTGCCTTGCGGCCCAAAGCCCGCAGAACTGCGCTGGGCTGTATCACCTGGCCGCAGCGGGCACCACCAGCTGGCATTTATATGCAAAACACGTCCTAGCCCAGGTAGTTACTGCTCAACCAGCTATTAAATTAATAGCATCCGAAGTAACGCCTGTCGTAACAGCCGATTTTCCCACTGCCGCAGAACGCCCTCACAACAGCCGGTTGGACACATCCAGGTTGCGCAACATCTTCGGTTTGACCTTGCCGCCATGGCAGCACGGCGTGAACCGGCTGGTGCAGCAGCTGGTTGCCTGATTCGCTGACTGGCAACGCCCCTACAGCGACGGCGCTTAAACTCGTCGGCTGATTCGACCGACATATTTTTGACACGTACCCATGATTAAACGAAAAGGCATCATCCTGGCCGGTGGCTCTGGCACCCGCCTGCACCCCGCTACCCTGGCGGTCAGCAAGCAACTGCTGCCGGTGTACGACAAGCCGATGATTTACTACCCCCTGTCCACGCTGATGCTGGCAGGCATTCGCGATGTGTTGATCATCAGCACGCCGCAAGACACGCCCCGCTTCCAACAATTACTGGGTGATGGTGCGCAGTGGGGCATGAACCTGCAGTACGCCGTGCAACCCAACCCGGACGGTCTGGCACAGGCTTTCATCATTGGCGATGCATTTGTGGGCAATGCGCCCAGCGCCTTGGTGTTAGGCGACAACCTGTTTTACGGCCACGATTTTGTGCAGCTGCTTTCCCAAGCCGATACGCAGAGTGACGGAGCAACCGTTTTTGCGTATCACGTGAGCGACCCCGGGCGCTACGGCGTGGTGGCCTTTGACGCATCGGGCAA
>JAYUXO010000170.1:0-4376 GCA_043753505.1 Comamonadaceae bacterium | reverse complement strand
CAAAGCTCAGACCAAAGTTTTTCACCGCATCTTCAAACAGCACGCGCAGCTTGTCGGTGTTGTCCATCTCCACTGTCATGTTGGCGCAGAAAAACTCGGCCGTGTAGTGGCGCTTGAGCCAGCCGGTGTGATAGGCCAGCAGCGAGTAAGCGGCGGCGTGCGACTTGTTGAAGCCGTAGCCCGCAAACTTTTCCATCAGGTCAAAAATCTCGTTGGCCTTGAGTTCTTCAATGCCGTTTTTGGCCGCGCCCTCGCGAAAAATTGCGCGGTGCTCGGCCATTTCTTCGGCCTTCTTTTTGCCCATGGCCCGGCGCAGCAAATCAGCACCGCCCAATGAGTAGCCGCCCAGAATTTGCGCGGTGAGCATCACCTGCTCTTGATAAACCATGATGCCGTAGGTCTCGCTGAGCATGTCGGCCACCAGCGGGTGCGGGTACTCCACGGCCTCGCGGCCATGCTTGCGTGCCACAAAGCTGGGAATCAAATCCATGGGGCCGGGGCGGTACAGCGCGTTCAGCGCAATCAGATCTTCCAGCCGGGTGGGTTTCGCGTCTTTCAGCATGCCTTGCATGCCGCGGCTTTCAAACTGGAAAACAGCTTCGGTCAGGCCGTCGGCAAACAGCTTGTAGGTGGCAGCATCCTGCAGGGGCACGGCTTCAAAACTGAAGTCTTTCTGCGCCGGGTGCCGGGCCACGATGAAGTCTTTGGCCTGCTCCAGGATGGTGAGCGTGGCCAGGCCCAAAAAGTCAAATTTCACCAGCCCCGCGGCTTCCACATCGTCCTTGTCGTACTGGCTGACCGCCGAGTCGCTGCCAGGCTGCTGGTACAGCGGGCAAAAGTCCGTGAGCTTGCCGGGCGCAATCAACACACCCCCTGCGTGCATGCCCACGTTGCGCGTCAGGCCCTCCAGCTTGCGGGCCAGCTCCAGCAGGGTTTTGACGTCTTCTTCCTTGCGCTCGCGCTCGGCCAGCACCGGCTCGGCGTTGGGCGCGTAGATGGTTTTGTCTTTGTCGGCGTTGTAGTCAGCGGGCTGGTATTGCAGCGTGACGCTGGCCCCGGGTTTGTTCGGAATGAGCTTGGAGAGGCCGTCGCAAAAGGTGTAACTCATGTCCAGCACGCGGCCCACATCGCGAATGGCGGCGCGGGCGGCCAGGGTGCCGAAGGTGGCGATCTGGCCGACGGCCTCTTTGCCGTACTTGGCCTTCACATAGTCAATCACGCGGTCGCGGTTGCCCTGGCAGAAGTCGATGTCGAAGTCAGGCATCGACACGCGCTCGGGGTTCAAAAAGCGCTCGAACAGCAGCTTGTATTGCAGCGGGTCCAGGTCGGTGATCTTCAGCGCATAAGCGACCAGCGAGCCCGCTCCTGAGCCCCGGCCAGGCCCCACCGGGCAACCATTGTTTTTAGCCCAGTTGATGAAGTCACCCACGATCAAAAAGTAGCCCGGAAAGCCCATCTTCACGATGGTGTTGATCTCGAACTCCAGACGCTCCACATAGGTCGGCATCTGCACTTCGCGCAAAACTGCGTCGGGATACAGCTGCACCATGCGCTGGGCCAGGCCATCATGCGAGGCTTGGCGAAAGTAAGCGTCCACCGGAAGCGGCTGGCCATCCACCACCGGTGTGGGGTAGTTGGGCAGTTGCGGCTTGCCCAGGCTGAGCGTGAGGTTGCAGCGCTTGGCAATTTCCACCGAGTTGGCCAGGGCCGAGGGCACGTCGGCAAACAGCGCCTGCATTTGCGCTGTTGTTTTGAAATACTGCTCGCGGGTGAATTTGCGCACCCGGCGCGGGTTGCCCAGAATTTCACCTTCGGCAATGCACACCCGCGCTTCGTGGCTTTCGTAGTCGTCTATTTGCGTGAACTGCACCGGGTGCGTGGCCACTACCGGAAGCTTCAGCCGCGCGGCCAGTTGCACAGCGGCGGCCACATGGGCTTCGTCGTCAACCCGGCCCGCGCGCTGCAGCTCGATATAAAAGCGGTGCGGAAAGAGCGTGGCCATCTGCAGCGCCACATCACCCGCCCGAGCGGTGTCGCCCTGCACCAGTGCCTGCCCCAGCGGCCCGGCTTGCGCGCCCGACAGCGCAATCAAACCCTCATTGAGCTCCTGCAACCAGGCCAGCTTGCACACCGCCTGGGCTTTGTTCGCGTTGTTCGCGTTCTGCGTCCAGCCACGCGACAGCAGCTCGCACAGGTTCAGGTAGCCCTGGTTGTTTTGCACCAGCAGTTGCAGGCGGGTGGTGGCATGCACGTCAGTGCCCAGGCCTTGCAGCACCAGCTCCGCCCCAATCAGCGGCTTGATGCCCGCCCCACGCGCCGCCTTGTAAAACTTGATCGCTCCAAACAGATTGTTCAGGTCGGTAATCGCCAGTGCCGGCTGGCGGTCGGCCTGAGCGGCCTGGACGACATCGTCGATGCGGTTGACCCCGTCAACGACGGAAAATTCGGTGTGCAGGCGCAGGTGTATGAACATCAACGCATTTTAGGGAGCGTATTGTTTGCCCTTTGTTCAACCGTCCCACCCATCCTTTATCACTACAAAAATGATAGCTATTTGACGCGTATCGACAAGGGCTGAAGGGCAAAAACCCTTCGATTCAGCCCTGAACGCTGCGGTGCCGGAGCTGACCTAAGCCGCAAACCGCTCCCGCAATTTCATTTTCCAGAACTTGCCTGTCGATGTGCGTGGCACCGCGTCAATCCATTCGTAGCGGTCGGGCAACTGCCACTTGGCGAAGCCTTTGGCTAGCAGGTGCGCGCCAAATTCGGTGTCTGACGGCGCGGCAAGGCCCGGCTTCAACACCACGCAGGCCAGGGGCCGCTCGCTCCATTTTTCGTCGGGAATGGCAATTACCGCCGCCTCCGCCACTGCGGGGTGCGCCATCAAGGCGTTTTCCAGATCGACCGAGCTGATCCATTCGCCACCGGATTTGATGAGGTCTTTGGTGCGGTCGGTGATTTTCACGAAGCCCAGCGCGTCCACGCTGGCCACATCGCCGGTGCGCAGCCAGCCGTCCGCGGTGAACTTGTCTTCTTCCACCGGTACCCGGTGATAGTCAGCGCTGGTCCGCCCCGAGCTGAGGGGTGCTTCCACGGGGGGCGCAGGCGTAGCCGAATGGGGGTAATAGGCACCTGTAATGAACGGGCCGCGCACCTGAATTTCGCCCACGCTTTGGCCATCCCACGGCTGCAAACCTTCTTCGCCTTGAATACGTAGATCGACCAGCGGTACTGGCACGCCGGCCATGGCGGCACGGCGGTAACGTTCGTCCAGGCTCGCGTCTTTCAAATCGGCCTTGGGGTAAGAAACGGTGGCCAGTGGTGAGGTCTCGGTCATGCCCCAGCCTTGCAGCAGCCAGATGCCGTGCCGGTCAAACGCGCGGATCAGCGCTTCCGGCACCGCGGCACCTCCCACCAGGCTGCGCATGCCCACGGGCAGTTTCCAGCGGCCGTGATGCAGTGAAGCAGGGTTTTGTGCGGCGTCAAACGCCTGGATCACACCCATCCAGATGGTGGGCACGCCCAGGGCCAGGCTGGGCGGTTTTTGCGTCATCAAATCCAGCAAGTCATCCGGGTGCAGGTGCGGGCCGGGGAAGACCAGTTCCACGCCCATCATCACCGCGCCATACGGCACGCCCCAACAATTGGCATGAAACATGGGCGTGACGGGCAGCAGCACATCGGTGCCCTTGAGCCCCCAGAAATCACCCAGACAGCCCACCAGCGCATGCAGGATGGTTGAGCGGTGGGAATACACCACGCCCTTGGGTCGGCCGGTGGTGCCGGAGGTGTAGCACATGGCCACAGGGTCGTTTTCGTCGTGCGCTGCGTATTGAAAGCCGTCGGGGTCAGCCCTGGCCAGCAAGGCCTCGTAGTCCACGAGCAGCGCTTCCCAGCCGTCCAATTCATCTGGAACGGCAGCACCGGAAAACGAAAACACCAACACTTTTTCAAAGCGGTGCAAGTGCGCAAACTGTTGATACAGCGGCAGCAGCACGTCGTCAATCACCAGAAAGCGGTCTTGCGCATCGCTTGCAATCCAGCCGATTTCATCGGGCGACAGACGCAGATTCAAGGTGTGCATCACGCCACCCGCCGCCGGTATGCCGAAGTAGCACTCCAGGTGCGCATGGTGGTTCCAGCACAGCGTGGCCACGCGGTCGCCTTTTTTCAGCCCCAGCGTTTGCAAGGCGCTGGCCAGCGCGCGGGCACGCCGGTGAAACTGGCCAAAGCTGTGTGTGCGAAACGACTTGTCGGGCAGGCGTGAGGTGATGGGGCTGTGTGGAAACAGGGTGCCCGCGCGATCCAGCAAGTGGTTCAGCGACAGGGGAATGTTCATCATGGTGGCTTGCATGGCTGGTCTCCGTGTTTTCGGT
>JAYUXO010000169.1:0-4378 GCA_043753505.1 Comamonadaceae bacterium | reverse complement strand
GCTTTCAAGCCGCGCAGGCTGATGCGAAAGTAGCCACGCCCGTCGGTGGTGGTGGTGACCTGTTTACCGTTGATGTCGGTAAAGCGCAAAACGGTGTTGGCGGTCGGTGCACCGTCGCCCGCGTTGCCATCGGCCCCGCCGTCACCGCTGCCGTCACCCGTACCACCGCCACCGCCCTCGACAAACGGTAAGTTGGCCCCCGCCAGTAAAGCCATCTCGGCGCAGGTGACCGGGCGACCCAAGCTGTCAGTGAAGGCGGGGCAAGCCGGTGTGGTGGGCGTTACGGCAGGCGTGGTGGGTGTCGCCGTCGGTGTTGTCGGCGTCACAGACTGCGTGGTGGGTGTGACGGCTGGCGGTGTGGTGACCACCGGGGGCACGGTCGAGACGGCGGCTGGCACGACATCGTCGTCCCCTCCACAAGACACCAGCACCAAGAGACCCAAAAGGGCGGCAACAAGCTTCATGGAAGTTCTCCAGTGATTCGGAGTGAAACAACACGACGTTGAAACCGGCAGCGCGGTGCGCGCAGCTTCTGAACCGAATCGAATGGATTGACCATCCAATTGGGCAGTCAATCACACCAAAGATCCTAAAAATCCAGGCTGTAGCGATATCCACGAAAGCGCAACACCGCGCTTTTGGGTCGGATTTGCTCCAGCACCACATCACCGCCGGGTGAGCCGCCTTCCTGCATCACCTGGCCATTGAGTACCAGCATGCGTTGGGCGGGGTTGCTGGAATAAACCGAGCCTGTGACAGCCAGTTTGGGCAAGTCACGACGGACGTCTTCGGGCAGCTCGGCTTGCGTGTAGATGCGCGAAGGCTCTGCTGCGGTGGACGTCGGGACAGCGGGTGCAGGTACAGGTACAGGTAGGGTTGAGGTTTTGGTTGCGGGTGCGGGTGCGGCTGTGCCTGACGATGCGGGAGCCGACGCTTTGGCAGTTGGAGGTGCGGTGGCAAGGAGTGGCACCGGCGCGGGGGCTGGCGGGCTCTGGGGCTTCACAGCGGGCGCCGCTATTGGCTTCGCCGCGATGGGCGGCGCGGGTTGCGGGGGCAATGCAGGCGCAGTTGCCGCCACCCCTCCCACAGCTCCCGTCACAAATGGCGACGGCGCGCTGGCGACTGAAGCTGGCGTTGGCGCAGCCGGAGTTGGGCCGGCCCCTGGCGTGATGGTTACCGACTGCACCGGCGCTGCATTTCGAACACCACTTGCCGCTGCGGCGCTGCTCTGCGCAACACCCAACACGCCACGTTTCCACAGCAGCAGGCCAGAAAGCGTGGCCCCTGCCACCAGCACCACGGCACCAATCCACCAAAGCCGCCAGCGGGATTCATGAGGCGCACCCCCTTGGGGCAAGGGCTGTGCATTGAGCCCCGGCACGTGGCCTTGCTCACGCTGGGCTTGTGCGCGCTGAAGCGCTTCAAGAATGTAGGACAAAGAGTGCCTTTCGGAAGAAAACGGATAGCGGAAAAAATCGGTAAGCCAGGGCAATCAAGGCGACGTCAAGCGCAGCCTGGGCTCCGCCAGTCCGGCTGCGCGGTTTAGCTGCATCAATGTCATGGGGCCCAGCTGGCCGTCGGCGGGCAGACCTTGGGCACGCTGAAAAACTTGCAGTTTCTGCCGCAGAGAATCGTTAAAAACTACCGGAGGTTGCACGGCATCCGGCCCCGCCAACTGCTGGGCGAGCCAGTCCACCACCGGGCCCTGGGCATTGGTTTTTACGGGGCCGTTGTAGCCGGCAGGCGCTATCCAAAACGTAGCAAAATCTCCTTTCCATGCAAGGGCGAGTGCCGATAAAGACACCGTTTTCGCCAGATTGCCCTGCCCCAGCGTGGCGGTTTGCTCGCCCAAACCCAGAAGCAGCGCCTGCTGAGGCTGGCCTTGCTCGTCCTGCACTGTCAGCAAGCCCGGGCGGGCCAACTGACGGATTTGCGCCAGCGTGGTGTTTTTGCCGCGAAAGCACTGCAGCTGCTGGCGTACGGCCAGCGCACAGGCATCGCCTTCAGGCAGGTCCACCCGCCACAAACTGGCCAGGGCGCGCCAGGCCTGGTTTTCGTCGCGGGTCATGGCTGGGCTGGCATCGGGCAGCGCAAGGGTTGCGGTGCCGGGCGTGGCTGTCGTTGGCGTGCCGGACGCAGGCATGGCGGAAATCGCGGGCACCACCGGCACGCCCGCCACTGCTGGTTCGTCTGCCGCCATCTGCACAGGACGCTGCGCCAGCCACCAGAGCGCAACCGCTGCCGTAGCCACCAATCCCGCGCACGCGACCCACACCCAACGCGCAGTAGCGCTTCTGGCAGGTGCATCCATTTGCGTGCCGGCCACCACCGGGCCAAACACCTCGGCTGCCGCCTTGTCCAGCACTTCCAGCGTGACCACTGCCTGGCCGGTGGCATAGGCGCCGAGCATCGCGCGGCCACACAGCAGGTTAATGCGCCGTGGCACACCACGCGACAGTTGCTGCACGCGTTTCAACGCCTGCTTGGAAAACGGCACCACCCCCGCCAGACCGGCCACGGCCAAGCGGTGCTGGATGTACTGCGCCGTCTCAAGCGCGGTGAGGGCCTCCAGGTGGTAGCGGGCAATCACACGCTGGGCCAGTTGCTCAAGCTCGGGGCGGGCCACCATACGGCGCAGCTCGCTTTGACCAATCAGCACAATTTGCAGCAGCTTGCGTTCGTTGGTTTCCAGATTGGTGAGCAAGCGCAATTGCTCCAGCACATCGGCACTGAGGTTTTGCGCCTCGTCAATGATGAGCACGCAGTTTTGCCCCGCCGCATGGGTTTTAAGCAGAAAAGCGTTCAGCGCGTCGGTCAGTTCTTTGGCGCTGGTGGCATGTGGGCCCAGCGGATGCGGCAGCAGTGTGATGTGAAATTCGTCACACACCGACTTGAGCAATTCGCGCACCGTGAGCTTGGGGTTAAAGATGTAAGCCACATGGCAATTGGCCGGAATCTGCTCCAGAAAACAGCGGCACACAGTGGTTTTTCCTGTACCAATCTCCCCACTAAGCAATACAAATCCGCCCCCGCCACCCACCCCATAAAGTAAATGCGCCAACGCTTCGCGGTGCCGCTCACTCATGAAAAGATAGCGCGGGTCGGGCGCGATGGAAAACGGGTCTTGCTTCAGACCAAAGTGGGCGGCGTACATCGGCGCATTATTTCAGGCGATTGCCATGACGGATAACCAGTCCTCAGGGCGGCATGACAAACGACGGCGCAAAGCCCATAGACTGTCCGAATGTCTTTTCTGCCTGACGTCACACCCCTATTGCCCAGCCTGCACTGGATCGAGTCCGGCCAACCCCACACTGCCCTGTGGCGATCTGAAGCGGCCGTGCTGCCGCCCCAGCGTGTTGTAGTAGCGGACGACACCCTATCGGCCCCTGCTGCCTGCCACCTGGCCGCTCAAGGCACGGCCATGCTGTGGCGCGGTGATTTCCAAAATGCCAAACAGTTGGTGCAGGCCATGGGTCGGCGGCTGGATGGAAAACCTGTCAAAACTGCACCGTCTGATTTGCTCACGGCCTTTCACCAGCACCGCATGCACCAGGCACAGCGCGCCCGTGCCCTGGGCATGCTCTTGCTGCCGTTCGAAGGAGGCCATGTGCTGCCCTTGCGCCGTGCCCCTGATGTGCAGGCGGCCTGCACCGAAGCCTATGGGCCATGTGATGCACCGTATGTGGCTTCGTTGCGCGAGTTGCTGGGCTTGTTGGGCGCGCACGAATGGCGCAAAAAAGGTGTTGGCATTGCTGAGTTGGGTGCCCGTATTCACCCGCACTACGGTGTCTATTCGCCGGTGCGAGGTGAATATCTGAAGCTGATTGCCCAGGAACCATTGCCCAATACCGCTTCAGCATTTGACGTCGGCACCGGCACGGGCGTGATCGCTGCCCTACTGGCCCGGCGTGGCGTAGCGCATGTGATGGCTACCGACACCGACGCCCGTGCCCTGGCCTGCGCGCAAGACAACCTGACCCGCCTGAATCTTACAAACCAGGTTCAGTTGTTACAAACCGATCTGTTTCCCCCGGGCCGCGCACCCCTGGTGGTGTGCAACCCGCCGTGGTTACCCGCCAAACCCAGCGCGCCGATTGAGCGGGCGATTTACGACCCCGCCAGCCAGATGCTGCGTGGCTTTCTGGCCGGTTTGAAAAACCATCTGGAACCGGGCGGACAAGGCTGGCTCATCCTGTCGGATCTGGCCGAGCACCTGGGTCTGCGCTCACGCGAGCAGTTGTTGGCCTGGATTGCCGGTGCTGGTCTGCAGGTGCTGGGCCGTAGCGATGTGCGCCCCACCCACAGCAAAACCCAAGACGCTAACGACCCCCTGCATGGGGCACGCGCCGCTGAAATCACGTCACTGTGGCGGCTG
>JAYUXO010000168.1:0-4386 GCA_043753505.1 Comamonadaceae bacterium | reverse complement strand
CAAATGGGCCGCTAGCCCTCGTGGAATTTGCGCAAGAAGCTACTAAAAAAATAGCGTTTCAGTTTTGCGGCAGGCACAGGCACGGCGCGCAGCGCCGTGCAGGCTGTTGGTCTTTGCATGCCCGTCTCTGGCGCACCAACCCCATCCCTCTTTAGGGGCGAGGGTGCAGCAGCGGTGCCAGGCAGTAAAGGCCGCTGCGCGCCGCCTGGTGGCGGTGGCCTGAGGCCAGCCTTGACAGCCTGACCCCGCCGCCGCCCGTGTCGCACATGAGGGGTGGGGTACCCCTGCACGCGCGGCGTGCCGGGTCTCACACCCACCGCCCGTGTTCACCGACCTTTGAAGGAGTCTTTATGCCCCGTAAATCCAAACCCACCCGCAAGACCACTTCCAACACCATCACGCTGGCCCTGCCCGAAGAGTTCCTGGCGCTGTGCGCCAGCGACGGCGTGGCGCCCGATGTCGTGCTGCGCGGCTTCATTGCTGACCTGTGCCAGATCATGAGCTGGGTCGCTGATCCGCGCACCGACGGCTATTGCAGCAACGGCAGCGACGAGCGCAGCATGGCCATGGACTATTACCGGCGGGTGGGCTACCCGTGGTGGAACAAGCCCTGAGCCCAAGCCCATACACGGCGCTGCGCGCCGTGTATCCGGTGGGCTTTATTGCCTGCTTTGGCTGGTGGTTATAAGTAAAACAAGCCGCTAGCCCTCGTGGAATATGCTCAAGCAGCTATCAATTCAGGAGTTGTTGTGTAGCTGCTTGTTGTTAGCTGCTAAGTAAAAAGCTCCCGCCCAACCCCTGCGCCGTTGCGGCTGGGGTTCTGGGGGTGGTCACAAACTGTGACCACCTGGGGGCGGGCCCAAGCGTCAGGGCTTCTTGGTGCGTGCCTTGAGTCCCTGGCCTGGGGTCTTGCTGACAGCCTTGGCGCTGGTGGGCTTGTCCTTCTTGTCTTCTTGGGTCACGAAGCCGATCGGCCGTTTCGGTGGCTCGGGCGGTGTCATCAACTCGCGCAGCGCATCAAATACCTGCTTGAGCTGGGCGCGGGTGTTGCGGCTGAACGTGTCATGCGACATGGCCAGCGATTCCGTCTTGTCCTGCAGCTCCGTCAACTGCTTGGCCAGGTCCTGGTGCGTGGCGGCCATGGCGCGCACCTGCACAAAGGCCCGCATGATCTCGATATTGATGGCGATGGCGCGCGGACTGTTCAAAACCGACGACAACATGGCCACGCCTTGCTCGGTGAATGCATAGGGCGCATAGCGGCGACCACCATAGCCAGAACTTGAGGTCACAAACTGTGACCTCAAGTTTGCGAACTCATCGGCAGAGAGCTGGAACATGAAGTCCGCCGGAAACCGTTCGATATTGCGCTTGATGGCTTGCACCAGCACCTTGGTCTCCACCCCGTACAGCGCGGCCAGCTCAGCGTCCAGCATCACGCGCTGATCGCGCAATGACAGGATATGGCGGGTAATGTGGGGTTGCAGTGCTGGCACCGTTGGCGCGGTGCTCACCGCGCTGCCGCCTTCTGTGCCTTTGGCTTGGTGGCGGCAGGTGCGCTGCTTGCCGCTTGCGTCCAGCGCTTGGCATCGTGCATGTGCAGCACGCCCGCGATCATGGTCTCCACCGCTTCGCGCTCCTTCTCGTCCAAATGGGACAGCGCCTCAAACTGCAACTTCAGCCGGTCATCGGGGCCGCGTTCATTGGCCTCAAAAAGAAGCATATCCGCGCTGACATTGAGCGCCAGCGCGATGCGCCGGAAAACATCAATCGTGGGTTGCGAGGCTCCCGCCTCGTAGCGTTTGAGCTGGGAGACGTGCATGCCGATCTTGTCGGCCATCTGTTGCTGTGTAAAGCCGCACTCCTTGCGAAGTGCCGCCAGCCGGGCGGGAAAACTCATGGGCAAAAAGAATGTGTTGGTGTTGTCCATGAGTATAGGTACCCCTTTTTTTAGGCTTGACAGAAAGTAGCATAACAGGAACAATAAAAAGACACAACATAGATACTTGACAGGTTTTAGGAGCAAAGCGGCATGCCACGTATTCCCGACAGCGAGTTAGAGCGGCTAAAACAGGAGGTCAGCCTGTTGCGCCTGATCCAGTCGCAGGGCCATACCTTGGCCAAGCGGGGTAAAGACTGGGCCATGCGCTGCATCTTCCACGAAGACGCCACCGCCAGCCTGGTGGTGACCGAAGCGAAGAACCTGTACCACTGCTTTGGCTGCAACGCAGCAGGCAGCGTGCTGGACTGGGTGATGAAGACCCAGGGCGTATCGCTGCCGCACGCCGTGCAGATCCTCAAAACTGGCGCGCCGCTGGAGGGTGCGCGCATTGGCGTGGCCCGCAGCCAGATGCGCCACCTTGCCCCTTTAGTTGCTGGCGATACGGCAATTGAAACCGCCGCCACCAGTGACCAAAGCCCGCAAGCCTTGCAAACCCTGCTGGCCCAGGTGGTGGACAGCTACCACGCCAACCTTAAAACCTCGCCCGAAGCGCTGGCCTATTTGCAGGAACGCGGCCTGAACCATCCCGAGCTTATTGAAACCTTCCAACTGGGCTACGCCAATAAAAGTCTGACCTACCGGCTGCCACCGGGCCACACCCAGGGCGGGCGAGCGGTGCGCAGCCAGTTGCAGGGCTTGGGCGTGCTGCGCGAGACGGGGCACGAACATTTGAATGGCTGCATGGTGGTGCCGGTGGTGGGCATGGCAGACGGTGCCGCGCCTGAGCATGCTGGCCAAGTGTTGCAACTCTACGGGCGGCGCATTGTGGCCAATAACAAGATACCCGCCACGCAGCCTAAGCACCTGTACCTACCGCGCCCCTTGCGCGGCGTGTGGAACGAAGCGGCGCTGGTGGCCAGCACAGAAATCATTCTGTGCGAGGCGCTGATCGATGCCATGACGTTCTGGTGTGCCGGTCACCGCAACGTCATCGCCGCGTTTGGCGTCAATGGTTTTACGCAAGACCACTGGCAGGCCTTGAAACACCACGGCACCCGGCGCGTACTGATCGCCTATGACCGGGACGACGCGGGCAACGCAGCCGCCGACAAGCTGGCCACCGAACTGCTGGAGGCGGGTATCGAGACCTGGCGCGTGTTGTTCCCCAAGGGCATGGACGCCAACGACTACGCGCGCAAGGTGCAGCCCGCAGCCAAGAGCCTGGGCCTGTTGTTGCAGCAGGCCGATTGGCTGGGCAAGGGCAAACGTCCGGGCGTGGTGGTGAGTGAAATGAAACAAGAGGCGAGCGAATCTGCGCCCATCGCACCAGTCGTAAAAACAGCCGCCGCTAAGCAAAAAAAACCGCCACCAAGCCAGCGCCGCCTCCGGTTGAAACTCCTTCCTTAGCCGCTGTCCCCGTGTCCGCCTGCGTGTCTGCGCCTGTACCCGAGTTGCCGCCATTGCCAGCCTCCAGCCATCTGGCGCAAGCCGCGCCCATGCCAGCAAACACAGCGACACCACCCGCAGCACCCATTGCCGCACCGCTAGCCGAAGCCAACAGCAAAGGCGAATTGCTGCTGACCCTGGGCACACGCCATTGGCGCATCCGTGGCTGGCAAAAGAACCTCGCGCCCGAGCAAATGCGCGTGAATGCCCAGGTGCGCACCGAGGCCAGCGAGGGGGCAAAGGGAACAGGAGCCACAGAGGCCGCCTACTACGTTGATACGCTGGACGTGTACAGCGCCAAGCAGCGCGCCGCCTACGTCAAACAAGCCGCCGTCGAGCTGGGTGTCTCCGATGAAGCCATCAAACGCGACCTGGGCCAGGTGTTGCTGCAACTCGAAGCCCTGCAAGACGCGGCCATAGCCGCCGCGCTGGCCCCGCAGAACCCCGCGCCGGTGCTCTCGGACGACGAACACAGCGCCGCCCTGGCACTGCTGCAAGCGCCGGACTTGGTGGGCCGCATCACCGCCGACATGCAAGCCTGCGGCATCGTCGGTGAATCATCCAATCTCTTGGCCGGTTACCTAGCCGCCGTTTCCAGAAAACTCGATGCTCCCTTGGCGGTGCTGATCCAGTCATCGAGTGCCGCCGGTAAAAGCTCCCTGATGGAAGCCATCCTGAACCTGATCCCCGAGGAAGAGCGCATCCAGTACAGCGCCATGACCGGCCAAAGCCTGTTCTACCTGGGCGAGACCAGCCTGTCCCACAAAATCCTGGCCATCGCCGAAGAAGAAGGTGTGCGCCAGGCCGCCTACGCCTTGAAGCTCTTGCAAAGCGATGGTGAATTGACCATCGCCAGCACGGGCAAGGACGAGACCACCGGCAACCTGGTCACCAAGCAATACCGGGTGCAAGGCCCGGTGATGCTGATGCTCACCACCACGGCCATCGACGTGGACGAAGAGCTGCTGAACCGCTGCTTGGTGCTGACCGTCAACGAG
>JAYUXO010000167.1:0-10783 GCA_043753505.1 Comamonadaceae bacterium | reverse complement strand
TGGCCATTAAAGCCGCGCAGGTGCGCCAGAAAGCCGGGCAGAAAGTCGAAAAACGCAAAGGCTCCGGCGTAGCCGTGCTGCCCGGCAAACTCACCGACTGCGAAAGCCGCGACCTGGCGTACAACGAGGTGTTTCTGGTGGAGGGCGACAGCGCCGGTGGCAGCGCCAAAATGGGCCGTGACAAGGAAAGCCAGGCCATTTTGCCGCTGCGTGGCAAGGTGTTGAACACCTGGGAAGTGGAGCGTGACCGGCTGTTTGCCAACACCGAAATTCACGACATTGCGGTGGCAATTGGGGTCGACCCGCACGGCCCTGACGACACACCTGATCTGAGTGGTTTGCGTTACGGCAAGGTCTGCATCCTGTCGGATGCCGATGTGGACGGCTCACACATCCAGGTGCTGCTGCTGACCCTGTTTTTCCGCCACTTTCCCAAGCTGATTGCAGCGGGCAATGTGTACGTGGCCCGGCCGCCGCTGTTTCGCGTTGATGCGCCTGCACGGGGCAAAAAACCCGCATCCAAAGCCTATGCCCTGGACGACGGCGAGCTGACCAGCATCCTGGACAAGCTGCGAAAAGAAGGCGTCAAAGAAGGCAGTTGGAGCGTCAGCCGCTTCAAAGGCCTTGGCGAAATGAACGCCGAACAACTCTGGGAAACCACCCTGAACCCCGACACCCGCCGTTTGCTGCCGGTGCAGCTGGGTAATCTGGATTTTTTACAGACGGAAAATTTGATTACCAAATTGATGGGTAAAGGAGAGGCGGCGGCACGCAGGGAGCTGATGGAGCTGCATGGGGATACGGTGGAGGTGGATGTATGAGGCTTGAAATAGGTGGATATTTTTTGAACGCAGAGGAAGCGAAGGTTACGCAGAGGTCGCAGAAGAGAGAAACACCTTGGTGCTTTTGCCCGTTTGCACTTTTAAATTTTCCCGGATGTTCTTTCGCGAACTCTGCGTAACCTCTGCGACCCCGACGTTCAAAAACCCCTTACCCCGAATTCAACAATGCCACGCATCCGCCTGCGCCCCACCCTGCAAAGCGACCTGAACTACGTGCTGACGCTGGAAAGCGACCGCGCCAACCTGCCCTTCATCACGCCCTGGGAGCGCCTGCAGCACGAAGGTGCGATTCGGTTTCCGGACTTTCGGCACTTTGTCATTGAAGGTGGTGATGCTTGGGATGCGGTTGGTTTCTTGATTTTTATTGGCTGCCGCAACCCCAACAAATCACTGGAACTCAAGCGTATGGTGGTCAAACCCACTGGGCAGGGGTATGGTCGGGCAGCTTTGCATCTGGCTAAAAAAGTGGCGTTTGACGAGTTGGGTGCGCACCGGCTGTGGCTGGATGTGAAAGCGTTGAACACGCGGGCCAAAATTTTGTATGACAGTGAAGGCTTCATTGTGGAAGGCCGTTTGCGGGACGCGGTGCGCATGAGCGGCGGCTACGAAACCCTGATCGTGATGGCGATGTTGCAACCTGAATTTGCCCAGCGCCGCGCGCAGGGTCTGGAGGTATTGGCGTGATGCGATGGATTGTTTTAAAACTGTTGTTGGCGCTAGCCCCGGCGTTGGCTAGCGCGACCGCGCTGGCGAATGTGTGGGGCTTTGTGGACGACAAGGGCACCGCCCACTTTGCTTCCGAGCGGGTAGACGAGCGCTACGAGCTGTACTTTCGCAGCGGCGAGAGCTTTGACACGGCCAACGGCGTCAAGCCCACGGCCTTGATCGAATCGTCCATCCTGCAGACGTCCAAGCCTCTTAGTTCATCCCTGAATTCGCCCTTGGTCTCTCCCACCGTCAACCCCAAACTGCTGGCTTTTTTTGATGTGTCGCCCAGCTACAAGCAGGTTAAACACCATATTAAGGAAGCCTCCACTTCTCACAACATCGACTACGAATTGCTCCAAGCCCTGATCGTGGCCGAGTCGGGTTTTGACAGTGCGGCGGTGTCTCCCAAAGGCGCCGTGGGCCTGATGCAGCTCATGCCCGCTACGGCCCAGCGCTACGGTGTGAAGGGCGATGTGAAAACCCCGCTGGAGCTCAAGCTCACCGACCCGAAAACCAATATCCGCGCGGGCAGCGCCTATCTGCGCGACCTGATCAAAATGTTTCCCGGCAGCATCGAGCTGGCGCTGGCCGCTTACAACGCCGGTGAAGGTGCCGTGCAACGCGCGGGCAACAAAATTCCCAACTACCCCGAAACCCAAAAGTACGTCAAAACCGTGATGGGCTTGTACGGCGCATTGAAACCGCCTTCGCAGTTGATCGAGAGGCGCAATCCGCTGGCTGCAACGCCTGGGCGCGTGCGCATGGAAATTTCCGCGGCTGGCATCCCGGGTCGGCGCAATATGGTCCCCCTGACCGCCACGGTGCCGGGCCCTGGTGGGCAAAAGCTGATTGCGCCCACCATTCCCATGCCCATAGTTGCGCTACCCGATTTCAAAATCGAGCGCGACTGATTTTTTCTTGTGCGTTCAAACATGCCTGCGCTGCCCCCACCCCCTCTGACAATTTAGCCCCATTGCCCGAACCGCTCGGTGCGGGCCTTGTTTGCCGTTTTCTCTATGCAGCACGATCTCCTCAACGACCCACTACCCGCACCCCCCCCGCCACCCGCCGACGACGACAACCCCAGCCTCGCGGCTTACGCCCAGCGCGCCTACCTGGAATACGCGCTGAGCGTGGTCAAGGGCCGCGCGCTACCGGATGTGTGCGACGGCCAGAAGCCGGTGCAGCGGCGTATTTTGTTCAGCATGTCGCGCATGGGCTTGGGATTTGGCGGGACCAATGGCAACAGCGGGGCCAAGCCCGTCAAAAGTGCCCGCGTGGTGGGCGATGTGCTGGGCAAGTACCACCCGCATGGCGACACCGCCGCTTATGACGCCATGGTGCGCATGGCACAAGACTTTCATCAACGCTACCCGCTGGTGGACGGACAGGGCAACTTTGGCAGCCGCGATGGCGACAACGCCGCCGCCATGCGCTACACCGAGGCGCGCCTGGCCAAAATCACCCGCCTGCTGCTCGATGAACTGGACGAAGGCACAGTGGACTTTGCCCCCAACTACGACGGCAGCGAACAAGAGCCCAAGCTGCTCCCCGCCCGCCTGCCCTTTGCCCTGCTCAACGGTGCCAGCGGCATTGCCGTGGGCCTTGCCACCGAAATTCCCAGCCACAACTTGCGTGAGATTGCCGACGCTTGCATCGCGCTTATCAAGCAGCCCGAGTTACCTGAAGCCGACCTGCTGACCTTGGTGCCCGGCCCTGACTACCCCGGCGGCGGGCAGATCATCAGCAGCGCAGCCGACATTGCGGATGCGTACCGCACCGGCCGCGGTTCGCTGAAAGTGCGTGCCCGCTGGAAAATTGAAGAACTCGCGCGCGGCCAGTGGCAACTGGTCGTGACCGAGCTGCCGCCCGGCGTCAGCACGCAAAAGGTGCTGCAAGAGGTGGAGGAAATCACCAATCCCAAGATCAAGCTGGGCAAAAAAGCCCTGAGCCAGGACCAGACCCAGCTGAAAGCCAGCCTGCTCGCCGTGCTGGACGTGGTGCGCGATGAATCCAACAAAGACGCGGCGGTGCGCTTGGTGTTTGAGCCCAAAACCAGCCGCATCGAGCAAGCCGAGCTGACCACCGCACTGCTAGCCCACACCAGTCTGGAAACCTCAGCCCCGATCAATTTGACGATGGTGGGCCTGGACGGCCGGCCCACGCAAAAATCGTTGCGCCAGATGCTCACCGAATGGATTGATTTCCGCCAGACCACGGTGCAGCGACGCACCCAGCACCGGTTAACCAAGGTGCTGGAGCGCATCCACATTCTGGAAGGCCGCCAGTTGGTGTTGCTCAACATCGACGAGGTGATTGCCATCATCCGCGCCAGCGACGAGCCCCGCGCGGCGCTGATCGCGCGGTTTGGTTTGAGCGAGCGCCAGGCCGAAGACATTCTGGACATCCGGCTGCGGCAACTGGCGCGGCTGGAGGCCATTCGCATTGAAAAAGAGCTGGCCGAGCTGCGTGACGACCAGGCCAGACTGGAAGAAATACTGTCCAGCCCGGCTGCATTGCGCCGCTTGATGGTCAAGGAAATTGAAGCAGACGCCAAACAGTTTGCCGACGCCCGCCGCACCCTGATTCAGGCCGGAAAAAAAGCCGTGGTCGAAGTGAAAGTGGTGGACGAGCCCGTCACGGTCGTCATCAGCGAAAAAGGCTGGGTGCGTGCCCGCTCCCTGCACGGTCACGACCCGCAAAGTTTCGCCTTCAAGGCGGGTGACGCCCTGCACGGCACCTTTGAATGCCGCACCGTGGACATGCTGCTGGTCTTCGGCAGCAACGGCCGGGTGTACTCGGTGCCCGTGGCGCAGCTGCCCGGTGCGCGCGGCGACGGTCAGCCAATCACCACCCTCATCGAACTCGAATCCAGTACCCAAGCCCTGCACTACTTCGCCGCCGCCGCCAGCACGCAATTGCTACTTAGCGCCAGCAGCGGCTACGGCTTTATCGCGAGCGTGGAAAACATGTCGTCCCGCTTCAAAGCGGGCAAAGCCTTTATCACCTGCAACGAAGGCGAGGTGGTGTGCAAACCCTCACCGTTGGTGATTCAGATCACCGCCCCGGCGGCAGGCGATGTGGCAGCAACCGCAAAAATAATCACTGCCACACACGTCGCCTGTGCCTCCACCGGCGGGCGCATCCTCACCTTCGAGATCACCGAGCTGAAAACCATGCCCGGCGGAGGTCGCGGCCTGATGCTGATCGCCCTGGAAGACAAAGACACCCTGGCTGGCGCTGCGGCCTACACCCGCAGCGTACGCATCAGCGGCACCGGCCGCGGCGGCAAAGACCGCGCGGAAACGCTGGAAATCCGCAGCCTGAACAACGCACGGGCAGCACGGGGGCGCAAAGGCAAGGCGGCTGATTTGGGGTTCAAACCGGCGCGGGTAGAGCGGGTTGAGTGAGTTTTGATACCAAATCGGCCACCCGCCCTTTCAAAACCTGCTCAAGCAGCTATTCATTCAATAGCAAATTTGTAAGAGTAATCAGCGCTCATCGCTCCCTTCCAGCCTCCGACCGCACCTTCATCACCGGCGAAAGCAAATACTCCATCACCGTGCGTTTGCCCTGGTGTATCTCCACCACCACCGACATGCCTGCATTCAGCGGCAGGTTGGCGCTGCCGTCAAAGCCGGTCAGGTTTTGGCGTTCCAGTAACACCAGCGCGCGGTAGGTGAGCGAGGCAGCTTGGGGCGAACTGTTTTGTTTGGGGTCTGATGCGTCTGCACTCACGTGCTTGACGCTGCCTTGCAGCAGGCCGTATTTGGTAAACGGAAATGCAGCCACCTTCACCTGGACTTTTTGCCCTACGGCTACAAAGCCCACATCTTCATTGGCTAACAGCACCTCCGCTTGTAGTGCTTCCGCTTGCGGCACGATGTTCATCAGCAAGGCCCCCGCCTGCACCACTGCATTTCTGGAGGTCACGGCCAGGTCTTTCACCACGCCGTCCGTGGGCGCACGGATTTCCAGCAAGCCTGAGCGAATGGCTGATTTATCCAGCTCCTGAGCACTTTTAGCCAGCTGCGTCTGCGTTTCGATGCGTTCGTTTTCCAGCTGACTCTGATAGCTGGAGCGCAGGCTGGTCAGCCGTTTTTCCGATTGCGCAATCGCCGCCTGCAGGCTCAGCAAAGTTGACTCCTGAGCCTTCAAATCTTGAGACTTTTCCAGCCAGTCCCGGTGCTTTTCGTTGGCCGCCACCTCGCCCACAAAACCCTCTTTTTGCAGTTTTTCGTAGGCCTGGGCCGATTGCTGGTAGATCGGCAGTGTCTGCTTGAGCTTGCTGAGCACCTGCTGGGCCGCATCGCGTTCAGCACGCGCTTTTTCCAGACTTTGCTTTTCTTGTCCCAGCGCGTCCTGGTAGGCCTGACGGCGTGCCTGGTACTGCGCCTGTACTTGCGCCGCCAATGCAGGCGAGCCGTTGCCAGACGGCGTTGCAAACACGGGGGCCCTGTCGGTGTGTGTGTCGGCTGCGGCCAGCTCAGCGGCAATTCGTGCCAGCGTCAGCCGCTTGATGGCCACATCCTGCCCCTGCGCCTGCAAATCGGTGTTGCTCAGCCGTGCGTCCAGGCGAAGCAACACTTGCCCAGCCTTCACCGCATCGCCGTCTTTGACCAGAATTTCGCTGACCACACCCGCCTCAGCGGGCTGCACCACCTTGGTGTAACTGATGGGAACCAGACGGCCTTGCGCGGTCGCCACAATGTCCAGCTTCGCCAAACATGCCCATAGCAGCAAAGCGCCCACGATGAAGACCATTGCCAGCACAACGCCCCTTGGCAAACGCGATGGTGGGCTGAGCTGCACAGTCAACAAGTCAGGTGCAAAGTCGTGCGCTTGCGCGGCCAATACCGATCGTGGAGCCTGTGGCGAATCGTGGGACGTCAACATAAGGAGAGTTCTTTCAGATTTCGCGTCTCAAACGGGATGGCGTTGTCAGCCTGGCCCAACAAGCGCTGCACCACCCGACTCACGGCATCTTCTGGCTGGTAAGCCTCAACAGTCTGTGCAAACCGGCTAACCCGCTCTTTCAGACCCGTGTCATGCAGCAATTGATGAGCCCTGGCGCGTATTTGTGTCTTGTCCAAGTGGTTCAGCGAGCTGATGGCCAGCCCGCGTCGTGTAAGTTGGTAAGCCAGCAAGCCCTGCTCCAGCTGGTTGGGCAACAACAGTAGCGGTTTACCAGCGTGCAAGGCCATGCTGGTCAAGCCCATGCCGCCATGTCCGACCACGGCGTCAGCCTGGTGCAGCAACGGCTGCAGGGTAACTGTCTCGGTGCAAACTGTGATCGACCAGCCACGCGCTTGCTTGCAGGCCCATTCCTGGCCAGCGGGCGTGACCACCAACACATTGGCACCCAGCGACTGCAGGGCTTGCCACAGCAAGTCGTGGCGTTGATCCGTCAAGGTGAGGTAACACAACACTTTCGCACCAAGCCTTTCGGGCCAGTCCAGGCTCCGCGTCGTGGTCAATTCGTGCCAAATAGGTCCCAGATACACGGGTCCCAGACACACGGGCCCTGAATTCACAGTCTGGTCCCGCGTTTGCGGAAGGCACCGCCGTTCAAAGTGGTCCAGTTGCGGCCAGGTGCACAGCGCGGCCTGCGCCGAGCCCAGCACCTGGGCCACCGAGGTGCCCAACGTGCGACCGCCAGCCTGGGTTTGCAGACCTTCACCCAAACTGAACAAAGCCGAGTGCAGCACGCGCCCGCTGTGCGCCACCTGGGCTGCCCAGTCATCGTGCCAAGGCGCAAAACACACACCGGCATCAGGGGGTGGCAATTCAAACCCATGCCCCATGGCAACTGCCGATAGACCGGCCACCTGCGTCGCATACAGGGCCATCGGGCTGGCGTCCACCAACACCACCTGGGGTGCCAGCGCGTCAAACAACGCCAACCACTCAAGCACACAAGCTTGCGCCGAGGGCGGGTGCGCAAACCCACAGCGCAGCCAGATATCGGCTGGGCACAGCGCCGTGTCGGTCGATGACGCCTGCGTTGCCACACGCGGCGCTTGCATCACCGTGACGTCAAGCGGAGCAAAAAAAGGCACCACGGTGCTTGGCTGCGCCACCGCCAGCACCACGGACACGCCGCGCGCCCGCAAAGCCAGAGCCACGGGCAGTAGCCGAGCCAGGTGGCCCAACTGGCCACCATGCTCCCAGACGATGAGTACCGGCGGCGCAGGCCTGGGTCCCGCCATCACGCCTGCTTCCACCCATCCACCGAAGTGCTACCCGCATTCAGCGCCGCAAACAGCAACTGCTCGACGCTTTGTGCGCTACTGGTAGCAATCGGGTTGATGGCTGCCAGCGCGGCGTTGTCCATCAGCGCCATGCCTGCCTGCATGGCCACCCAAGGGTTGACATACGCAAAGCGGGTGCCTTTTTTATTGAAGTCATCGCCATCGGCTGTCGCGCTGCTTACGCTCCCTTCACTGTAAGGCTTCGCATGCTCTTCGTCCATGACACGCCCCCAGTTCTCTCGCCCATCCGGCTCGCCGGCCAGCAGCACAGACGCGCCTGCGGGTGATGTGCTTGCGGGCAATGCACTGGGAAGCATGGCACTTGTGGGCCAGTCGGCCAGCCCATCCATCAACTGAGCCGCACCGGCGTCAACGCGGGTCACATTGGGTAAACCACCGGGCAAGCCTGTGGGTCTGATCGTTACAAACAGCGGCACCGCAAGCCCGGCAACCGGGATCACCACCGGCATCACGCCCGCACCGTCGGGCCGCGCGGCGTCTTCAAACGTCCAGGCCATGCTGATGCTGGGTGACCGGGCGGCGGGTGGAGCGTCCACCGCCGGGGCGGGAGCCGGGGCGGGTACGGGTACGGGTACGGGTACGGGTACGGGTACGGGTACGGGTTCCGGTGCAGGTGCGGGTGCTGGGCTGGCAGCCACCACGTTCATGCCAAAGCTGCTGCGCGCCGTCAGGCCAAAGGCGTCAGTGGCCAGCACCTGAATGTTCAGATTGCCGTTTGCCGTGCTGGGTGGCGTGCCGCTGAAGGTGCGGGTGGTCTTGTTAAAGTCCAGCCACAGCGGCAGCGCATCCCCATTGACCAGCGTGGCCTTCCAGCTCAGGCTGTCGCCTGCATCCACATCTGCAAAGGAGCCTGCGGGCACGGTAAAGCTGAAGGGGCTGCCTTTGCTGGCGCTTTGGTTGGCCAGCGCGGTGGCCAGCGTGGGCGCGTGGTTTACGTGGGTGGCCGCTATCAGCTGGCCCACGTTCACCGTGCTGCCATCTGCCAATTGCACCTGCACGCTGCTGGCGGTCAGCGGTGTGGCCGCCTGGTTTTGAATGGTGATGCTGTCAGTGGCCGAGAAGCGCAGCACGTAGCCGCTGCCAACGCCGGCACCTCCGCCCGAACCCGCGGCTCCCGTAAACGCCTCGGCTTGAATGTTGGCCTTGTTGATGCTGCGCCCCTGGCTGTCGGTGCCCAGCACGATGCGCATGCCCACACCACCTGCTCCTTCGCCACTGTCGCGGATCACATCGTTGCCGTCACCCAGCGCAAAGTGGTAGGTGTCCAGCCCTGCGCCACCGCTCAAGATGTCGGCTCCCGTGCCGCCATACAGCTGGTCATTGCCTTCACCGCCACTCAGGTAATCGTCGCCACTGCCGCCGTGCAGCTGGTCATTGCCCGCTTCGCCTATCAATTGGTCGTTGCCCAGCCCGCCCCACAGCTGGTCGTCGCCGTCGCCCCCGCCAATGGCGTCGTTGCCTGCGCCGCCATACACCTGGTCGGCCCCACCACCGGCACGCACCGTGTCGTTGCCCGTGCCGGTGTTGATCTGCTCGGCGCTGGCACTGCCGGTCACGCTGTCGTCACCGCCGCCGGTGTTCAGGATGGCTGCCGGGTTTGCGTTCAGGTCAATCTTGTCGTCTTTCACGCTGCCTGCGGTCTCGCTGGTGTAGGCAAACGACACATCGGCCAGTTGGGCCTGGCTGCCGTCAATGCGGGTGTAGCTGCCCACGCCGTGTACCGTGACACCTTGCGCTGTCGTGGTCTGGTTGTTGCTGGACAGGGCAATGCTTTGTATGCCGCGCTGGGCCAGGGTGGACAGTTCGTCTGGCGTCTGGGTGCCGTCTTCGTTTTTGTCCTGCCACACCCGAAAGGCTGCCCATTGGGCATCGGCCGCCGAGAAGATGCCGTCGTTGTTGGTGTCAAACGCGGCCAGGCCTTGCAGATCAGTCTGTGCGCCCTGTAAGTAACCTTTGAAGCTGAGCTCAGCTTTGCCGCTGATCTTGCCGTCGCCGTTGGCATCAAAGGCCAGTAAGCCATCCTGCCCCGAGGTCCAGGCGGTGGCGCGGCGCACGCCGTCGCCTGCCAGGTCGTAGAAGGCGCTGGCGTCTTGTGCGCCCACAAAGCGAAAGCCGTTGTCGTTCAGGTCCAGCACGATGGGCGCGCCCGTGTCCCCCGGGGCCCACGGGGGGTTGTTGTCTGGCTGGGGGCGCAAGGTGCCGTCGGTCAGGCGCAGGTAGTCGGCTTCGGCGCCTGCAGCGGTGAAATCGGCGGCTTTGACGATGATTTTTTGGTAGTTGACGATGTCGTTGCTGATTTCTTCCGGGTAGATGTCATTGCCCTGCACATAAGTGGGTGGGCGTGCTTCAATCATTTGAAGGTAGAACGCGTCGTCAGGGCCGATTTGGGGCGCTACGTACTCAGGGGTTCCTTCCGATGCAGCTGTAACCCCTTGCATGAACATGCTGGCCGCCTGGCTTGGCAAGCTGGTGCGTGTGTAGCTATACGAGGCGGTGCTGTTGCCCTGGTCGATCACCGTCACGCCGCCAAACTGGCCTAGTCGCAGGTTATGTCCGTCCGCCAGCAAAGTGATGCGTGCTGTGGCGTCCACATCCGTCACTGTCAGCGTCCCCGTCACCGCCCCCTCATCGACCGCATTGATCATCACCTCCTGCCAGGGCCCCTGGCTGGCTTGCTGCCCGGCTTGCGCAAACGCTGCAAAGTACAGCTTGCCGCCCACAAACCCCACCGCACCCGTGCTGTCGGGCAGCAAGGCGGTGCCGCTGTTGCCGTAGTAGCCCACGACTTTCATGGCTGTTGCAATTTCCTGGCTGGTGTTGGCGACACCGGAGTAGCCGGGTAGCACGTAGACCGTTTTTCCTTGTGCGTTGGCGGTCAGGCCCAGGTCTTTCCAGCCGGCTTGTCTTCGGTTGTAGTCCAGGGTGACGACGGGTGCGTCGTCTACCGCGCCGACGTCTACC
>JAYUXO010000166.1:0-4428 GCA_043753505.1 Comamonadaceae bacterium | reverse complement strand
TTTGTTCATTGGCGGCACAGCTGAAATCATTCCATTTCCCGTCAAACCATGACCGACGAAACCCCCTGGCCCTACCCTCGCTGGATTGCGCACCGTGGTGCGGGCAAGCTGGCCCCTGAAAACACGCTGGCCGCTTTCCGGCTGGGGGCGGCGCACGGTTTTCGCATGTTTGAGTGCGATGTAAAGCTATCTGCCGATGAAGTGCCGTTTTTGCTGCACGACAGCAGCTTGCAGCGCACCACCACGGGCCGCGGCACCGCTGGCGACCAGGCCTGGAGCGACCTGTCGCAACTCGACGCAGGCAGCTGGCACAGCCGCACCTTCGCTGGTGAGCCGCTGCCTACATTGGCCAACATTGCCCAATTTTGCCTGGCCAACGGTCATTTCCTGAACATCGAAATCAAGCCTACACCGGGCCTGGAGCACCAAACTGGCTACGTGGTGGCCGCCCGTGCGGCAATGCTGTGGGCTACGGCACAGGTGCCACCCCTGCTCACCTCATTTCGCCCCGAATCTCTACAAGGCGCGCTGGAGTCCGCCCCCCACCTGCCGCGCGGCCTGCTGCTGGACACGCTGTGGACCGGTTGGCTGGAAACCGCGCTGATGCTCGGCTGCCGGGCTATCGTGTGCAACCACGCGCTGTGGGATAGATCAACCGTCACGCAAGCCAAAAGCGCGGGCTTTCGCTGCATGAGCTACACGGTGAATGACGAATGGGCGGCGCAGCGACTGTTTGATTTGGGCACCGACGGGGTGATCACCGATCGGGTGGATTTGTTTGCGCCGGGAAGTCAGTAAACCTGAGTTTTGATTTGAATACGTGTGAGACGGCGCGCTGGGGAAAACGTCAAACGTGTGATTGCTAAATTAAGTTGCTACTAAATAGATAGCTGCTTGAGCAGTATCTACAAGGGCTGGTGGCCACTTTTACTTGTTTTCAGCCTGCTGCAGCTGCGGTTAGCTGACTGCAGCGTGTTCGCCCAAGCCCTTTCGTGCTGGCGGAACCGGCAGTGAACGCAGGGTGAATGAAGCGTGCTGCTCGATAAATGCAGCCACCCAGTCCCACTGCTGCGCCACATTCAACGCGGGCGCATGGCCGCAGCCAGCGACTTCAATGACGCTGACCAGGCCGCGCGCGCCGGGGCCGCGGGCCAGCATTCGTGACGTGGTTTCTCGCAGCACCAGATCAGAGTGCTCGCCGCGCAGGCACAGCACGGGAATGTCTAGCGCGTCCCAGTGGTGCCAGGTGGTGTAGTCGTGGGGGTGGTGGGTGAATTGGTCGGCCATCGCAGGGTCGTAGTGCGCAGTGACCTGGCCGTTGGGCAGGCGGCGGGAGGAGGTTTCGGTCAAGTGGCGCCACTGGGCGTCGCTGAGCCAGCCGTATGGCTGGTAGGTCTGGCGGAAAAACTGCTCGAGTTGGCGAACGGTATCAAAGGCAGGCGGTGTGCCGGCATAGGCTTTGATGCGGGCGATCGCTGGTGCGGCCAGCTCGGGTGCGTTGTCGTTGAGCAGCAAGCTGGCAATTTGCGGACGCAGCGTGGGCTCCAGCAGACCGGACGCGCATACCAGGCCCAGCGCTCCGCCCATGGAGGTGCCCACCCAGTGAAAGTTGTCCAGGCCCAACTGGTCAACCAACTCGCGCGCCAGCCGGGCATAAAACGCCATGCAGTACTCGTCGACCGGGTTGACCGCCCACTGGCTCAAACCGCGGCCGAGGGTGTCGGGACACACCACGCGCCAGCCGCGTGCCGACAGGTGCGCGGCCAGGGCATCCATGTCGCGCCCCGTGCGTGCCAAACCGTGCCAGGCCAGCACCGTGCCGCGTGGAGACACGCCAGAGGCGGCAGGCCAATCGGTGAAGTGAATTTCACGGCCTGCGCAGCGCAAGTAGCGGGAAGCGAAGGCCAATGACATGCTGCAACGCTTTACTTGAGCAACTTGCCGGTACTGCCAATCACCGTGACCTCAACGTAACGCGAGCCCACGCGGTTGGTTGGGGAGTAATTCACGGTGATGCCGCCCAGGTCGAAATTGCCCATGGTTTCCAGCGCTTGCACCACCTTGCTGCGGGTGGGTTTGGGGCCTGCCCGGTACAACGCTTCCACCAGCACTTTGGCACCTAAAAATTGCTCGAAGCTGGTGTAATTAACGGGTTGATCGGGCGCGTATTTGGCGAGCAGTCCCTGGTACTCGCGTATCACCAGGAGGTTGGGCACGTAGGGGTATGGCACCACTTGGCTGATACCCAGGCCGTGGGCATTTTTCAGGCCCGCCAGCTTGACCAGTTCAGCCGGGTCCACCACCGAAATGTTGTAAAGCTGGGCACCACCGCCCGACTCGCGGTAGCGCTTGATGAAGGCGGCTGTAGGCTTGTTGACCGAGATCATGATGATGGCCTGAGCATCTGATGCCTTGATCCTGGTGACGGCATCTTCCACTTTGTCGGTGTTGCGTTCGTAGCCTGCCGACACCGCCAGCTTCAGGCCCCGTTTGACCAGCGCTGCCTCCACGCCCACCAGTCCGGCTTTGCCAAAACCGTCGTCCTGGTACATCACGGCGATGCGCGTCATGCCCAGCGTGGTCACCTGCTGGACCATGTGCTCGGCTTCGTCGGCATACCCGGCGCGCACATGAAATATCCATGCGTTAAAGGGTGTACGCAGCACCTCGCCGCCGGTGTAGGGTGCCACCAGCGCCGCCCCGCCTTCTTGCAGCACACCTTCGCTGAGCAGCTGCCCCACATTGGCTGTACCCGCAAAGCCAAAAAGCGCCACCACGTCTGGTCGGGCCAGCATTTTGCGGGTCAGGCGCAGGGTCTCGTCGACCTTGTAGGCGTCGTCGACCACCAGGTGTTTGATCTTCTGGCCGTGCACGCCGCCGGTGGCATTGATGTATTTGAAGTAGATGTCACCGCCCAGCACCATCTGCGCGCCCGTGCTGGCCAGCACACCGGACAACGGTGCCACCTGCCCTACCACAAGATCGTCAGCAAACACCGATCCGCCACTGCCAAGCACCAGCACCGCGGCTGCCTGCTTGACCCATTGTTTCCATGTTTTCATGGTCTGTCCCCCGAGTGAACCGCTTGCCTGACTTGATCAGCCGCTGTGGGCGTTTTGTGGCGGTCAGTTGGGTACATCCAGCACCGTACCCACAAAGCCGATCTGGTTCGCAGCAACCGGGTTTGCACTGAAAGGAGGCACATTCGCCGACGTGATGGCCGGTGCGGCCGCTGCCACACCCCCGCGTGGGGTGGTGCGCACGACCTGGCTCGGGGGCAGAGCAGTACCGTTCTTCAGGTGGGCATACATCGCGTCCATGGCCTGGTTGAAGTAGGGGTGCAATGGCACAAACCGCGTGTCAAAACCACTCAAGGGCAGAAACGCGTCAAAGTGTTGTGCGTTGGTTACCTCGACATAGGCCAGCTTGCTTGCGGCACCTTCCACGGCGCGGTTAAAGGCAGCGTAAGCGCGCGAGTTGTTGTTCACCGGCACCAGCGCATCACTGCGGCCGCTGACGATGAGCGTCGGCTTGCTGCGCAGGTTGCCATTCACATAGACCTCTGCAATGCCTACCCGAACCGCTGCACTCTGCGCAGCGTTGGGTGTGCTGGTGGCCGACAGGGCAGCGCCGGTGACGGGATTGGTTCCAGTCACCAGCGCGCGCTGACACAAAGCGTTGTCCAGTCCAAAGTCAGCCACACCGGTAGACGGCGAAACCGCCAATTGCCACGACCGCGCACCGCCCACGGAATCGTTGTAGACCACTGAGGCGGGCGTACCGTTGGCCGTGCCATTGGCTGCAGCAAAACTCTGGGCTTTGGCTGTGGATAAAACGGACACCGGTGCACCGCTGATATCGACTGCTGCAAAGCTGGTGTTGCAAACGTTGTCCAGCACCGAAAACCGGCCGTAGCTTGTCGGGTACATCGCCGACAGGATGGGACCGTTACCCAGCGCGTAGTGGGCGTTGTGCATCTGGTCATGCTCGAGGGTCCAGCCGTAAGCACGCAGACGATTCAAAGCGTCCAGCGCCTGCGCAGCCGTATCGGTGCCGGTCACCAGGCCTTTGGCCGCCAGGCTGGTACAACGGGCGGTGGCACGCGCGGTCATGCCCGCAATGCCGATGAAATTGAAGGTGGACACTTCGGTTAACGCAGCGGGTGCCGCCAGCGCTGCGCACGGCTGATACAGGTTGCCCAGGGTCACAAAGTCAGCCAAGGGTTTGCCGTAACCCGCCACCGCCACACCACCGACCTGAATGCCGTACCCACTGGTGGTCGGCATTTCGGTCACTGGCTCAGAAGACACCACACCGTCAATCAGCCCGTTGGTGTCCGCCTCCGCCGCACGCAACACCGCTGCACCCCCGTTGGACGCGGAGCCAGCTATCACCAGCGTGTTGGCGGCATTGAAGGGCACCGGATTG
>JAYUXO010000165.1:0-1690 GCA_043753505.1 Comamonadaceae bacterium | reverse complement strand
TGACGGAGGCAGCGCAACAGTTCATCACGCCGGTGACGATGCAGGCGCTGAGCAACCGCCCGGTCTTCACGTCGCAGTGGGACGCACGAGAGGCCGGTGGCCTGGCCAATAGCATGGCCCACATCAACCTGACCCGTGAGGCCCATGCCATCGTGGTGGCCCCGTGCAGCGCAGACTTCATCGCCAAGCTGGCGCACGGCACGACTGACGATCTGCTCAGCCTGATGTGCCTGGCTCGCCCGCTGGATGCGGTGCCGCTGCTGCTGGCCCCCGCGATGAACCGCGAAATGTGGGCCCACCCCGCCACCCAGCGCAACCTGGCGCAGGTGCAGGCCGATGGCGCAACGGTGTTTGCCGTGGGCAGCGGCTTCCAGGCCTGCGGCGAAACCGGCGACGGCCGCATGCTGGAGCCCACCGAATTGCTGGAAGACCTGGTGGCTTTTTTCCAGCCCAAGCTGCTGGCGGGCCACCAGGTGGTGGTCACCGCCGGGCCGACTTACGAAGCCATCGACCCCGTGCGCGGCATCACCAATTTGTCCAGCGGAAAAATGGGTTTTGCCATCGCCCGCGCCGCCCGCGATGCGGGCGCGCAAGTCACGCTGGTGGCTGGGCCGGTGAGCCTGCCCACGCCGCGTGGTGTGACGCGGGTGGACGTGAAATCTGCACAAAATATGCTTGCAGCCCTTGTAGATACTGCTCAAACAGCTACTGTATTCATAGCATGTGCCGCAGTGGCTGATTGGCGTCCGACCCACGCTGCTGACCAAAAAATCAAGAAAGACGGCAGCGGCCAGACGCCGCAATTACAGTTCACTGAAAACCCCGACATCCTGGCAACCATCGCCCAATCGGCCCGCGCAAAAAGCGGCGCGTTGTATTGCGTGGGCTTCGCTGCCGAAAGCCAGAATCTTCTGGCCAACGCTCAGGCCAAACGCATCCGTAAAGGCGTGCCCCTGCTGGTGGGCAACATCGGCCCTGCCACCTTCGGGCAAGACGACAACGCACTGCTGTTGGTGGATTCTCAGGGGGCCACCGAAATTCCACGCGCGCCCAAGGTCGAACTTGCTAGACTTTTGATAGCTGCTATAGCTGAAAACATAAGGGCAGCAGCCTGAAAGCACGATGAACATCGACATCAAAATCCTCGACAGCCGCCTGACGGACCAGCTTCCCGCCTACGCCACCCCCGGCAGCGCCGGCCTGGACCTGCGCGCCTGCCTTGACGCACCCATCACGCTGGAGGCCAACGCCTGGCGACTGGTGCCCACCGGCATTGCCATGTGGCTCAAGGACCCCGGCTACGCCGCGCTCATCCTGCCGCGCTCGGGCCTGGGCCATAAATACGGCATCGTGCTGGGCAACCTGATCGGTTTGATCGACAGCGACTACCAGGGCCAGCTCATGGTCAGCGCTTGGAACCGCAGCCCAACGCCTTTCACGATTGAGCCGATGGAACGGATTGCTCAGCTCGTCATTGTTCCTGTCGTACAAGCGCAATTCAACGTCGTCAATGAGTTTGGCGAGGCGAGTGAGCGGGGCGCTGGTGGGTATGGGAGTACTGGGAAAGGCTGATTTTAGATGTGAAAATGGCCATAGCCGGTGTATTAATTGCCTAAGACACTATTAAAAATATAGCAATCTATTTTAAATTTCGCCACCAGAATAGTTAGTTAAATGACCTTTGAATTTC
>JAYUXO010000164.1:0-4441 GCA_043753505.1 Comamonadaceae bacterium | reverse complement strand
CGCTTCACCTCCCAGCCCCACCGGGTGTCGGGCGAGCAGCTCTATGAGGCCCAGGTGCCGCTGCTGTGGGCACATGTTCGCGAGACCGCTGCCCGCTTGAACACGGCGCTGCCCGATCAAATCGTGGCGGGCATTGATACGAATTTCTTTGTTTTACAGGCGCCGTTGCGGCTGGGGCGCGAGACGCTTGCCGGGCGAACTTTGTTTGTCAGCTTGGCGCTGCTGCGTCTGTGCAGCCGCCGTGAGGCCGATGCCTTGCTGGCGCATGAACTGGCCCACTTCGCAGGCGACGGGCCTGCCCTGCGCATGCATCTAAGTGCCGACCTGCACCGCTACGACCAATACACCCAGCAACTGCGCAGCCTGCGCCTGGCAGGGAGTGTTTTTTACATCCTGCGCGGGTGGCGATCGCTGTTTCAGATGGCGCTGCAAGTCCACCGACGCGCCAGCGAGCTGTCTGCTGATCAAGCAGCCGCAAAACTGGTCTCGCCGGGCAGCCTGGTGCGTGCGCTGATCAAAATGGCTGCTTACGCCCATTACCGCAAGCAAACCCGCAGCGCGTTGTTTGCCCGAAACCACCAAAGCGAGGGTCGGCTTGATTTTGAGTACGCGGTCGCCAGCGGATTTGTAGCGCACATGCAGTCTGCGCACTTCACCAAGGCCATGCGCAGCGCATCGGTTCCACATCCGTTTGACGCACACCCCCCACTGCGCCAGCGCATGAAGAACCTCAGTGTGAAGATACCGACCGCCCGTTACGCTGGCGTGGCCGCTACCCGGCCCACCGACAGTTGGGTAACAGACATTCCGCAAGCGGTTCACATTGAGCAACGTTTGTGGGCGGCGTATGAGCAAAAAATGGCGGGGCAGGGGCATGGTGTGGGACGGGTATCTGAGGGCACGGCCAAAATTGAATCGACGGGCACTGCACTGAGGCATGAGGTCAGGCCTGCGTGAGTTTTTTGGTGGATGCACAGCGCACAGTTCGTTTGTTAATAAAACGACTCCCAACCCTTGTAAAAACTGCTGGAAAAGCTATGAAAAATATAGCAAATATCAGGCTGAGATAATCCGTGTGTGAAGTCCGCTAGGCCGTCGCTGGTGCAATGTCCGAAAGGAGGCACTGGAGGAACGTCCGGACTGCGTAGGGCGGCGTAGCAGCTAACGGCTGTCCACCGTGAGGTGAGGATCAGAGCAACAGAGACGAGTCGGGGTGACTGAACGCTCGGGTGTTCTGTCGGTGTCGGCGAAAGCCGACGGCGGATGGCGCAAGCCAGCCGATTGCCATGCGCAAGCATGGCAGCCGTCAGCCGCTTTGGGCGCGAAGCGCCCAGGGTGAAACGGGCAATCTCTACGCGCAGCAATACCAAGTAGGCCAGTCCAAGGCGGTGGCGGTTCGCCGCTACCCCTTGACCTGTGGCTCCGCAGGGAGAGCTGGCGGGTAGGTAGCACCGAGCTGTTGGGTGACCAACAGCCCAGATTAATGGCGGTCACGCTGGGGGCAACCCCAGTGCACAGAATCCGGCGTATCGGCGGGCTTCACACTTATGCAGGGCGGACGTACATCACTCATGTTCGTCGCGTCGCACGGGCGGGACATCAACCCTGGAAGACTGCAAAAATCCTTGGCCTGACAGCCGTCTCTACCGGGTCTGCGCCTGCACCCGAATGAGGGAACCTGTATCAAACCGACGCTTTCACCCTGCGCAATGCCCCCGCTGGTGCCGCGCCTTCCAGCTCGGCGCGCACGTCGGGCGTTGCACAGGCCGCTGCAAAACTCACCGTCACTTGGGCACCCGCCGAGCCCGACAAGCTCAGGCAGGCCTGACCCAGCTTGGCGTTCAGTGGTGCAACCAGTGCCTCTTGCACGATGTCGGGCGCGCTGCCATCAGCCAATTGAAGGGTGAATGACCTGGCGTAGGCAAGGCCTGCACGTCCAGCACCTGGCGGCTGGCGCGCAGCTCGCGCAGCAGCAGTGCACCCGTCGTGGCGTCGGGTACGCCGCTGATCGTCAGGCTGGTTTTCTGGGTGCCGTGGTTGAAATGCTGCAAAAAGAAGCCGCGCGAAAACTCGTCGCCCATCAACTTGCCAATATCGGCCATCGCCTGTTCTTCGGAGGCCCAGCTCTGGTTTTTGGGTAGTACGGTGTTCAGGTAAATCTCTTCGCCCGTGGACTTGTCGACGGCCTTAATGGTCCAGGAGGTGAGTACCGATTTGGTAATCGTCAAGCCCGAGGCGGCCAGCTTGGCCGACAGTTGTTTGAGGCGCACCTCACCTTGCACCTCAAAGTCGGCCACTTTGGCTTTGTCCGCCACCTTCGCTTCACCCTCAGGTGACCAGACACGAAAGCCGAAGGATTTGATGCGCTGCTTGCGTACGTTTTCGGCCAACTGCGAACGCTCAGTGGGCAGGGCTTGTGCGCCCTCACCACTGCGAATGACCATCTGCAGCGACACCTTGGGGTCGCCCTGCTTGCGGATGAAGTCAATCCGCTCATCACGCGAAAGCTGGTTGAGCGACTTCTGCACATCGCGCACCCGCACCACGGCACGGGTTTCACTTTCGACCAGACCGCCCGCTCCACCAGAAGTGGGGCTGGCACTTTCACGAATCACGGTTTTGATAAAGCCGCCCGAGGTGTTCAGCAGCTTTTGTTCCAGTACCTGCTGGTTCTTGTCCAGCGAGCCCGCATCCACATACAAGGCAAGTGCTTTTCAATCAAACGGCGTTTGGCTGGGCATGCGCAGCGCTGACCAGCAGCAGGGCAACAGTAGCCCCCTTGATCGCCTGTCTGGCCACATGTCCGGCCACATTCCCAAGGTTTTTTTGCACATCGCTACCATCGGTACAACCTCTTTTTAGTAACAGGAAATTATTATGGATTTAGGAATTGCAGGCAAATGGGCATTGGTGTGCGGTGCCAGCAAAGGCTTGGGTTTTGGCTGCGCGCAGGCGCTGGTGCAAGAAGGCGTGAATGTGGTGCTAGTGGCGAGGGGCGTTGACGCTTTGACTGATGCTGCTACAAAATTAATAGCTGTCCGAGCAATTCAGACAGGGGTAAGTGTGCAATTCGGCACACAAATTGACGCAGCAACTCAAGTGAAACAAGTTGTCGCAGACATCACCACACCTGAAGGCCGCGCGGCCGTGTTTGCCCTGCGCCGCGATTTCGACATGGTCGTGACCAACGCGGGTGGCCCGCCACCCGGTGACTTTCGCGACTGGGACCGGGATGCCTGGATCAAAGCCATCGACGCCAACATGCTCACCCCCATCGAACTCATCAAGGCCACGGTGGACGGCATGGCCGCACGCGGCTTTGGCCGCATCGTCAACATCACCAGCAGCGCAGTGAAAGCGCCCATCGACATACTGGGCCTGTCCAACGGCGCGCGCAGCGGTTTGACCGGTTTTGTGGCCGGTGTGGCGCGTAACCCGAAACTGGCAGCAGCCAATGTGACGATCAATAACCTGCTGCCGGGTGCGTTTGAGACCGACCGGCTGATAACAACCATGCAGGGCGTGGCGGCCAGGTCAGGTCACAGCGTGGACGCCGTCATCGACGCCCGACGCAAAACCATTCCTGCACAACGCTTTGGCAACCCGCAGGAATTCGGTGCGATCTGCGCGTTTTTGTGCAGCCAGCAAGCCAGTTACATCACGGGGCAGAACGTGCTGGCAGACGGTGGGGCGTATCCGGGTACGTATTGACAGGCACCCGATAGACACTACAACCATCGCCGCACCCGCAGGCAATAGGCTTCGTAGGCCTGACCGAAAAGCCGGTTCAGCACCCGCTCTTCGGGCTCAATCTGGAAGCGGTTCATAAAAACATAAAACGCCAGCGGCCCGGCCAGTGCCCAGATAGCGGACAGGTAAGTGGCCCAGGCCAGCAGCACAAGCAGAAAGCCCACATACATGGGGTTTCGGGTGATGCGGTAAACGCCCGCTGTCACCAGCGACGAAGCCCTGTCGGGCTGCAGCGGGTTGACGGTGGTGCTGGCCCTGCGGAAAGCCACCAGGCCAGCCACACTGAAACCCAAACCCATCAAGGCAACGGCAATGGCCACCGGCAACCGTAACGCTGAAGTGACACCCGACTGTGGGCTGAAGTACCACGCTACACCCATGGACATGGCGAGCAGGAGCGCGACAGCGGGCGGCGGGATTTTGAGTTCGAGATTGGGCATAGGCTGGATTGTGGGGGGCGGTCATGCGCTGCCGCTCACCGCAGCGAAGCCACCGCTATCCCGCCCACTATCAGCACAAATGCCGCCGCGTGATACAGCTGCGGCAGCTCGCCCAGAAAAGCCGCTGACAGCATGGCCGCGAACAATGGCGTGAGGTTGGCAAAAAACGCCGCCACGTTGGGCCCCACACGCTGAATGCCCAGTCCCCAGCAGCGGTAGGCCAGGATGGCAGGGCCAGCGGCCACGTACAG
>JAYUXO010000163.1:0-4444 GCA_043753505.1 Comamonadaceae bacterium | reverse complement strand
AAAAAATCGGCACCCGCCGAATTGACCAGACCCAACGCCGCGCCGACGCCCTGGGCGCGCTGGCCTGGGTGGGCCGGCAGCCGTGGGTCAAGCCGGGTCAAGTTGCTTTGCTAGGCTGGTCGCACGGCGGCAGCGCGGTGCTGGCGGCCACCGATGCCCAGCGCAGCGATGTGATGACCACACATCCCAAACCCGCTGTCGCTGTGGCGTTTTACCCCGGCTGCAGCGCTGCACTCAAGGCGGGCTACCAGGCCCACACCCGGCTGGTCATCCTGATCGGCGAGAAGGACGACTGGACCCCGCCTGGCCCCTGCGTGGCGCTGGGTCAAGCCAGCGGTGCAGATGTCCATGTGTATGCCGACAGCTATCACGGCTTTGACGATCCACAAGGCACGGTGCGCGTGCGCGTTGATGTACCCAACGGCGTAAACCCGGGTCAGGGCGTGACGGTGGGGCCCAACCCCGTTGCACGGGAAGCGGCTTACGGGCGGCTGCGGGTGGTGTTGCGGGAGGCTTTTGGGGCGAACCGCCGGTAGCCGGGGCAAATATGGTGAAAATAACCGTGTGGTCCTGCGCAGGCAATGCGCAGTCTGCAAACGTTTCGCCTAATCGGGTCGCCGCTACCATGCACAAAAATGTGCGCATTGGCTAAATCCGGCGATGGGGCTATCTGGATGGTCGAGTGTGCGTAAATCAGGTTTTCTGGTCACTTCAAGCGTGTGACACCGTCACCACTGTCGGCACCCGCCCCGCCGGAGGCGTATTCCGGCTGCGCCCGCAACGCACGATGCCGTCGATCATCACCATGCCCACACCGGGTATGTCGCCCAGGGCCACGCTGTGCAGCAGGTCGCGGCCGGCGCTGTGTTGGGCTTTGTCCATGAAAACAAAGTCCGCTGCGCGGCCCACCTCGATCAGGCCGCAGTTCAGTTTGCGGATGCGCGCCGTGTTGCCGGTGGCAAAGCAGAAGGCCAGCTCGGGCGGGATGTTGCCAAGGCTGCTGAGCAGCGCAATCAGCCTCAACACGCCCAGTGGTTGAACGCCAGAGCCAGCCGGGCTGTCGGTGCCCAGAATCACGCGGTGCGGGCACTTGAGTTGCAGGGCGGCCTGAGCGGCGGCGATGGCCACCTTTTCGTTGCCGTTGTGCACGATTTCAATCGCACGCGACGATTTTTCGCATAGCTCGCACACATGCGCTTCGCTAAGCGACGTGTGGCCGCCATTGATGTGGCCAATGATGTCGGCGTCTGCCTCCAGCACCACGTCCTTGTCGATCAGGCCCGAGCCGGGAATGGACGGGCCACCGGTATGGATGGTGCTTTGAATGCCGTACTTGCGGGCCCAGGCCACCATTTGCTGCGCCTCGTAACCGGCCTTCACCGAGCCCAAGCCGACCTCGCCCAGCAGGCCCACACCCGCGTCGGCCAGGTCTTTGAAGTCTTGCTCCACCATGCCTTTTTCAATGATGGGCGCACCGGCCAGCACCTTCACCCCGCCGGGGCGAAAGTTGTCGAATGCACGCTGGGCGGTGATTGCCAAAGCTTTCAGGCCCACGATGTCTTTGGGGCGGCCGGGCAGGTGCACCTCTCCGGCAGAGATCATGGTGGTCACGCCGCCGTGCATGGTGGAATCAATCCAGCCTATCTGGTTTTGACGGGGTGTCCAATCGCCAAACACGGGGTGCACGTGGCTGTCGATCAGACCGGGGCACAAGCAGGTTTGCTGCGCGTCAATGATGGTTTGGGCGTGCGAGGAGTCACAGTCTTTGGCCATGCCCACTGCCACGATCAACCCGTCTTGAATGACCACGGTGTCGGCTTGCAGGATGGGTCGGTCAATATCGCCGGAGAGCATCAACCCCACGTGGGAGATGACCACTTTGCCGGACGCGCCGGTTGACAAGACTTCAGCCATTTATCTCTCCTGGTTGCAGGGTAACGGTGCGCAGCACGGTGTGTTCAATAAAGGCCTGCCACTGTGCCAGCGCCGGTGGGGTGCGCAGGTTCTCGCCCAGAAAAGCGCTCAGTGTGTGGCTGTTGGACAGGTAAAAATAGCCGGTGGCGGCAATCAGCAAATACACGTCGCGGGCCGATACATCGGCGCGAAAAATGTTTTGCCGCGCACCACTTTCCAACAGTTGCGTAATCACCGCGATGGCTGGCGACGAATAGTCTTTGGCCCGCTTTGACTTGGCAATGTGCCTGCCGCGGTGAAGATTTTCGGTGTTCAGCAGCGTGATGAACTCGGGGTGCTTGCTGTAGTAGTTCACTACAAAAGCAATCACCGCCTTCAGCGAGGCCACCGGTTGCGCGATGTCCAGCGACAAGGCCGCTTCCGCCTGGTTCATGCGGCGGTACATGTCCTCCAGCACCTCAATAAACAAACCTTCTTTGCTACCAAAATAGTAGTAAATCATGCGGTCAAATGACTTGGCGGCCTTGGATATTTTCTCGATGCTGCCGCCTTCGTAGCCATAGCGGGCAAACACCTTGGTGGCGGACCGCAGGATGTTGTCGCGGGTGGTTTGGGCGCTCTGTTCCCGTGTGGGTGCAGCACGGCTGGCGGCGCTGCTTGTTTTGCGTTTGGCCGGGCTTTTCGATGGCGCGCGTGCCGTCATTTGTGCGTGGGTGGATAGTGGGCTCACTGCCATCCGTTACTGTTCCGCGAAGGCCCGCTCAATGACAAAGTCACCAGGCTTGGAAGTGTTTCCTTCCTTGAAACCCTTGGCTTCCAGCATGAGCTTCATGTCTTTGAGCATGCCCGGGCTGCCGCAAATCATCACGCGGTCATGCGCGGGGTCCAGCGGCGGCAATTTCAGATCGTCCAGCATCTTGCCGCTGTCGATCAGGTCGGTCACGCGGCCCATGTTGCGGTAGGTTTCGCGGGTGACAGTGGGGTAGTACAGCAGTTGCCTGGCCACCAGCTCGCCCAGGTACTCGTGTTGGGGAAGGTGGTCCACCACCAGGTCGTGGTAGGCCAACTCGTCAACTTGGCGCACCCCGTGCACCAGCACGATTTGCTCAAAGCGCTCATATGTTTCCGGGTCGCGAATGATGCTCATGAACGGTGCCAGCCCGGTACCGGTCGACAGCAGATACAGGCGCTTGCCTGGTAGCAGATAGTCCACCACCAGCGTGCCCGTGGGTTTGCGGCCCACCACGATGGAGTCACCCACTTGAATGTGCTGCAGGCGCGAGGTCAGTGGGCCGTCGGGCACCTTGATGCTTAAAAACTCAAGATGCTCTTCATGGTTGGGGCTGACAATGCTGTAAGCGCGCAACAGTGGTTTGCCGTTGACGCGCAGGCCAATCATGGTGAAGTGGCCGTTGGAAAACCGCAGCGAAGGGTCGCGTGTGGTGGTGAAGGTGAACAAACGGTCCGTCCAGTGATGGACCGACAAAACACGCTCTTCGTTAAATGCACTCATGGTTTCTTGTGATGGGACAGAACCCTGAGTTTAAGCCCGCACAAACGCTCTTGCGCTGTGCGGTGGCTTGCGCTAAATTTCACAACAAATGTAGCGAAAGAAACATTTTAATTAAGCGGGCACTACATTTGCATGAGACTTATTTTGGTGTCTTTCACAAGCCATGACAGAGCACAGCAAGACTGACGGAATCCCCAGCGTTCTGGAAGACGCGCCAGCAGGCATGGGTGTGTCACGCGCGCGCCACGAGAAAGTGAACAACGAGAAAGTCGAATGCAACGCCTGTCCCGTGCTGTGCCAGATTTCACCGGGTCGCACCGGCGCTTGTGACCGGTATGCGAATCAGCAGGGCAGCTTGATTCGCGTGGACCCTGTCGTTTTTTTGCAGCGCAGCCTTGAGGACAAAGAAGCGTCGCTGATGGTGCCCCTGGTTCCGTTTGCGCCCCGAAACAGTGCGCCTGGAGATGCCTGGAACGGTGACCTGCTGCTGACCGAAGCCGTATTCGTCACCGGCGTAGGCGCATCCACCACCTACCCTGACTACAAGCCCGCCCCCTTTATCGTGGCCTCGCAATCCGCTGGCGTGGACATGGTGACCGTGGTCACCGAGGGCATCTTCAGCTACTGCAGTTTCAAGGTAAAGATAGACACAGATCGCTACCTGGGAGCCGAGCAATCCGATGTACGTTGCAAGGGCGAGGTCGTGGGGCACGTCACCACGGCGGAGTACGGCTCGCAAATGCTCTCTTTGGGCGGTGTGCATCACATCACGGGAGGCAGCAAAAAAGAAGGCCGCACTACGGTGGAAATGATGCTGGCGCTGGGCAACAAACGGGCGGTGAACCTGAGCATTGATGGGGGCTGCGAACTGGTTGTGCAGGCGGGGTATGCGCCCATCGTCAACGGGGCCGAGGAAAAGCGCATGCGGGTGGGCTGCGGCTCGGCCACGGTGGGCATATTTGCCAAGCAGTGGGTCGGTCTGGCAGATGAAGTGGTGGTTGTCGACGACCACATCAC
>JAYUXO010000162.1:0-4479 GCA_043753505.1 Comamonadaceae bacterium | reverse complement strand
AGTTTGAGGCACCGCGGAAACGGACCTTAACTGCTTTGCCGTTGATGATGTCTGAATTGATCAGGTTAACCAGGGTGGCGTTGCCAGCCTGAACGTTGTAGTAAGGGATGATCAGCTGGTGACCAATACCGCCTGGCAGCACAGATTGTGCGGTAGCACTTGTCGTCGTACCGGCTGGTGCCGCAGCACCGTTATCCCGGATTACGTTAGCAGCCGCGCCGCCAACGATGCTGAGGCTGCCAGCCAAAATGGCGGCGCTCATTGCAATTAGATTCTTCCTCATTAGGTACTCCATTGATAAGTTGGTTAGCGCAACTACTAGTGAAATTTATTACGCCAGGAAATCGTAGCATACGAGCCCTTCGGCAAGCCAATTTCAGCCCCTGCTCAGATGACGTGTTGAAGAAATCCAACACATCTGGCTGCATTGTAGGGCATAGGTTAGCCAGGCACTAGCTTTAAGTTCGCTTACGTCGGGAAGAACCACCACTGGTTGGCTTCACTAATCCACGTTTCCTCAAAATAAGTGATCAATGGAAGGTTGCTTCGTCCGGCAATGGGCTTGGCTTCAATCTTGATCAATGCCGTGCACTTGTCAGCCTCACATGTCACCTTGGTTGCCTCGGCGGTCTTCCATTGCACCGCGCTACCAAATGTGGCCCTGAAGGCTTGCGCCGTCGTCACCGCACGGTATGAAGGCGACATCAAAGCATAGGCCTTCTCAGTATCGGCACCAATAAGCGCCTGCCACCGCTGATTTGCACGGTTGGTTACCGATTGTTCTGAGGTTACAGGCGCTAGCGCTGCACATCCTGCCAGGGCGACAAAGGCGAAGGTAGTGGCTAAGCTGTGCCAACATAATTTAAAAGGCAGATTTCGCATGGAAAACATTTCCTGAGTTGTTATAGAGAACTTGTGGAGGAGATTCGCTCCGTCAAAGTTCAGAGCGGGACTGATATCGACAAAAACGACGTTTTGGTACCCCTGTTTATCGAAAGGATAACTCACACTTACAGCCTGACCGCACGACGCTACGTCAATGTTGATTGGCTGCGTACCTCCCACATTTACGGCCTCCCCGAGCTACCGGCCAAGTTTGCATCGCATCGCTGGGGCTCTGCGGCTTTGACGTACTCCGCGCAGCTCATCTGAACATCGCGCACGCGAAAGTTCAATGCGTCGGTGACCGGGTCAAAGCGGATTTCGTCTTCAAAGCCTTTGGGGCTGTTGGCGCGAAACGCGACCCGCTGAAGCTGCGTGCTGGGTTGCACAGTTGTCGAAATGGACGATTCCTGAGAGTAGGCCTTTGCGCCTTTGGGAAGGTAGAAAAGCTGGGCTAATTGGGCTTGGGGAACTTGAATGTTGGCGCTGAAAATGAGTGTGGCGCAGCGCGACATTTCAGTGCTGCGGCCAGTCGTAAAAATCAGCATGGGATCGATCTGCGACCGGAAAGAATATTGCGCGCTGCGATCCAGTTCCATGTTGACAAGGCGCACCTGATCGACGCCTGGCGTCAACACAAAAAACGGAGCCGCCTCGATCCTTCTGCGGCAGCGGACTTCAAATTCAAGCAGGTCGAGGTCTTGGGGCTTGTTAACTGGATCAAGCCGCAATTCATCCTGAAATCCCACTGCGCTTTCAAGACGGAACGTAATCAACTGCGGCTCTCCCCGCGGCAACAAGGGCAGCATTTGCGAGGACGACTGTTCAAACTGCAGTTGCCCTGGCGCTTTGAAAAATACTTGGGCTGCATCGGCAAGCGTCGGGCGTATAAGCAAGCGCACGTCAAGCAGGTTGCATGACCCCATTTGCTCAGGCTGGCCGGTTTGCACAACGATTTTTGAGTCGACTGCAGCTGTGGCCGCAGAGTTACCACTTTTTAACAGCTTGAAGTTGTCAAATTGACTGGATGAATTGTCCGTGCTGAAACGATAAAGTGGCAGTGGGTCGTCCACGCCTAACGGGGTGGGTAAGAGCGGAAAGTAACGCACAAACGAAGCGTTGGTTTTCGCAGCATATTTGTATGCGGGTATCAAATCAGGTAAGTTCAACTCGTGGCAATTGATACGTTTTCCCGATTGCAAACCGTTAATCAGGCACCCAACGGTTTCAAGCCGGGAGTTTGATTGCCCACGCTGTTCACTTGCATGGCTGAACGCCCCTCTTTCGATCATGAGAACGATCATGATTAAGGTAAGCGGTAGCACTGCGTATTTGATAGAGCCCGTCAACGCACCAGGCAACGAACCACTACTCGTGCTGACTCTGTGGACAGAAGATTTACGCAGCAGGGCAATGACTGCAGCGAGCACCCAGGGCCAGAGTAAAGTTGCCCAAAAAAAATGAAACCGGGTGAATCCGTGTGCAAACACTTGCATTGCTGACTGAATGTCGGGCTCCCGGAAGTGGGTGCGGCCTGCGGCAATCAGCATCAGATAGACAAACACGACAGCAACGAGAGCTACCAATATGGTTGCCAACTGCGCGTCCGGATGCCCATCCTTTGTGCGGAGCGCAGACTGCATAGATGGGACTGCCCGCGGCGAAGTCACGCGACGGACAATCCAGGTGGTCACAAACAATGTTGCGCCGCACACCAGCAGCACAACAGTCAACGAAAAAATGGGTTCGTAAGCCGGGAGCAGCAAGGATCGTCCTATCTTGCCCAGATAGAAAAACCAGAACTCTGCTTCATGGGGCAAGGCCAGGCCACCGCCATCCGAGCGGATAGCACCCGTCGAGGAAAGGCGCATGTAGGGCAGCGCAGCCAGCACATACTGCAGCGCCGCCATTGCAAGGCCTGCCAATCCGAATGCTACGCCGCCAGCCGACAAGCGAAACTTGTAAGCAGACGCTGGCATTACCCACGCAAGTGCGACGCACGCCGCCGCCGCCGCGCAGGCACCGAAGGCACCTGATATGTAGCTCATGCCTGACAACACGCCCAGAACGAAGATGCCGGGCAACCGCCACCGGTTGCGCCATGTGGGATGCACGATCAGCACCAAAGCTGCCAAAAGAAACACTACCGGCAGCGCTTGGTGATAGGCCAGATTTTCACGACCCCAATACGAGCCCGGCTGTAGCATGAACAACGTGAGTGCAAAGCACATCGCGGCATGCAGGCGATTGCCCAGTACGCTTTTCAGTAGATGCCACTGTAAAGCCAGCAAACTGCCCAGCACCACAACCATCGACAGCGCTTGGTAGGCAATTGAATTGCCATCCAGATACCGCTGCGCCAGCGCATCCAGCGCAACGCCAACAGGCCATAGCGTGCCGTTGGCCGGGCGAAACAGGTACGACAAATTCAATGAGTCGATTTCACCCGTGTTGTAGCCGCGCCAGTCGTCGAAAAAAGGCAGGTCATAGCCGTATCGCAACCACGCCATCAAACCCAGGAACAGACTCAGCAGTGGCAGTGCAATGAGCAGGCGGGTTAGCAGGGATTCAAAAGTCAGTTTCAGATTTAGCATTCACACAGATCAAAGTTAGGCTGCGAACCAGCTCGTTTAACAGCCTCACGAAATTTCAGCGTGTTCCAGAGAAGAACCCAGTTGATCTTTGACGGACAACACAGGCGATTCGGTCAGCGTCGGCCAGTCGATGGCGATTAACGGGTCATTCCACGCAATGCAGCGTTCATGCTGCGGTGCGTAGTACGCCGTGGTTTTGTAGAGAAACTCAGCGTGTTCGCTGAGCACCAAAAAACCGTGGGCGAATCCAGGCGGAACCCACATCTGCTTGTTATTTTCCTGGCTCAACTCCATGCCCACCCATTTGCCAAAATGGGGTGACTGGCGGCGAATGTCCACCGCCACGTCAAACACCGCACCACGCACCACCCGCACCAGCTTGCCTTGCGGCTGCTCTATCTGGTAGTGCAAGCCGCGCAACACGCCGTGGGCACTTTTGCTGTGGTTGTCTTGCACGAAGTTCAGCGTCTGCCCGGTTGCATCGGCAAAGGCACGCTGGTTGAAACTCTCGTAAAAAAAACCCCGGTTGTCGCCAAACACTCTGGGCTCAATAACCAGTACCTCCGGGATAGTGGTGGGCGTGACTTTCATGGGCGCTTCATTTCGGCAGGCGCAGCAAGTACTGGCCGTATCCAGTTTTGTGCAGCGGTTGGGCCAAACGCTCCAACTGCTCGCTGTCAATAAAGCCGCTGCGCCAGGCAATTTCTTCTGGACAGCCAATCTTCAGGCCCTGGCGATGCTCCAGCGTGGCGATGAAGTGGCTGGCTTCCAGCAGGCTGTCGTGGGTACCGGTGTCCAGCCATGCGTAGCCGCGCTGCATGATTTGGACGGCCAGCTTGCCGCGCTGCAAGTAGGCATCGTTCACGCTGGTGATCTCCAACTCGCCTCGGGCGCTGGGCGTCACGTTCTTGGCGATGTCCACCACCTGGTTGTCGTAGAAGTACAAGCCGGTCACTGCGTAGTTGCTCTTGGGCTGCAAGGGCTTTTCTTCAATGCTGATAGC
>JAYUXO010000161.1:0-4490 GCA_043753505.1 Comamonadaceae bacterium | reverse complement strand
GAGTATGTGGATCGTCAGTTCACTATTTTGTATGTCGTCACGCCCGACCAGACCTACTTGATCAACATCAAGCATCACAAGCAAAGTCAGTACGGTTGAGCTTTAAAACCTTCCACCGGCGCAAGGCACGAAATCGTGCTTCATCCCTGGTGGAATAAGCACAGGCAGCTATTACGGCTTTCCGCTTGCACGCTTTTCTCCTTGTACACACATAACGGTGTGTCTTTCAAGCATGCCGCGCATGTGCTGCGCGAGCTGAAGTGCCGATTACACCGCCGCCTCGTCCTGCTCCCCCGTGCGAATGCGCACCACCTGCTCCACCGTCGTGATGAAGATTTTACCGTCACCAATTTTGCCCGTGCGCGCTGCCTTGATGATGGCTTCCACGCAGCGCTCGACGTCGCCAGTCTTCACCACCACTTCCACTTTTACCTTGGGCAAAAAGTCCACCACGTACTCGGCGCCGCGATACAACTCGGTGTGGCCTTTCTGGCGGCCGAAGCCTTTGACTTCGGTGACCGTGAGGCCTGTGACGCCGCATTCGGCCAGGGCTTCGCGGACTTCTTCGAGCTTGAAGGGTTTGAGGATGGCGGTGATTTGTTTCATGGAAAGGCTGTCTCCGGTTGTATTGATTGGATCAAGTGAACTTGTTGGTAATAGGGTAGCGCCAGTCTTTGCCAAAACTGCGGTGGCTTACCCGAATGCCCACGGGGCTCTGGCGGCGCTTGTATTCGTTGATGCGCACCAGGCGCAGCACGCGCTGCACCACAGCCGCATCGAAACCGGCGGCAATGATCTGCTCGCCGCTTTCGTCGTTTTCCATGAAGCGCTCCAGGATGGCGTCGAGCACGTCGTAGGGTGGCAGGCTGTCCTGGTCGGTCTGGTCCGGGCGCAGTTCGGCGCTGGGGGGGCGGGTAATGATGCGCTCAGGAATGGGGTTGCTGCCGGTGCCATACGGGTCGTTTGCGTTGCGCCACTTCGTGAGGCGAAACACGGTGGTCTTGAACAAATCCTTGATGACCGCAAAGCCACCGGCCATGTCGCCATACAGCGTGCAGTAGCCGGTCGCCATCTCGCTTTTGTTGCCCGTGGTCAGCACGATGGAGCCGAACTTGTTGGACAGCGCCATCAGCAAGGTGCCACGAATGCGGGCCTGGATGTTTTCTTCAGCGGTGTCTTCGGCGCGGCCCTTGAACTCATTGGCCAGCACGGTTTTGAAGGACTCGAACGGCGCGGCAATTGACAGCTCGTCGTAGCGCACGCCCAGGCGCTGCGCCATTTCGCGCGCGTCGATCCAGCTGATGCTGGCGGTGTAGGGCGACGGCATCATGACCGCGCGCACCTTGTCAGCACCCAGCGCGTCCACCGCGATGGCCAGCACCAGGGCCGAGTCAATACCGCCCGACAGGCCCAGCAGCGCGCCCGGGAAGCCGTTTTTAGTGATGTAGTCGCGCACGCCCAACACCAGCGCATGCCACAGTTGTTCGTCTTCATCGACCGCTGGCGTCAATTCGTTTGCTACTATTTCAATAGCTGCTTGAGCAGTATTTAAAAGGGCTATCGGCATATTTTCTATAAAACTGGGTGCCTGCATGGCCAGCGAGCCATCGGCGTTCAACGCAAACGACGCGCCGTCAAACACCACCTCGTCCTGCCCGCCCACCAGATGCGCGTACACCAGCGGCAGCCCCGTCGCGCGTGCCCGGTCGGCCATGCGCGCCACCCGCTCGCCGCCCTTGCCCACGTGGTAGGGCGAGGCGTTGATGACGGCCAGCAACTGCGCCCCCGCTTCTTTGGCCAGCCGCGCGGGCTCGTCAAACCAGGCGTCTTCACAAATCAGCAAACCCACGCTCACCCCGGCTACCTGAAACACGCAAACCCCCTGCCCCGGGGCAAAGTAGCGTCGCTCGTCAAACACCTGGTAATTTGGGAGCTCGCGCTTCGCATAAGTCTCAAGCACTTTGCCCTCGCACACCACGCTGGCCGCGTTGTAGCGGCGCGAAATGGCCACCGACTTGCTACGCACATCGCCACCGACCGGGTGACCCAGCACCAGCGTCAGCCCCTTTAACCCAGCCGTCCCGCGGGCCACGGTATTCACGGCATCATCACAGGCGGCAATGAACGCGGGGCGCAAGAACAGATCTTCTGCTGCATAACCGCAAATCGACAACTCGGGGGTGAGCAACAGTTGAGCACCCTGGGCGTGTGCGTCATGTGCTGCGCTGATGATGCGGCGGGCATTGCCGGGCATGTCGCCGACGACAAAATTGAGTTGGGCGATGGCGATTTTTAAGGTCATTGCGTTTGAATGAAGATGATGAGAAGACTGAAAATTTGAACGCAAAGGGCGCAGAGGTTTCGCAAAAGACGCAGAAAGCAAGGCAGGTCTGAATTTGAATTCTCTGCGCACTTTGCGAAACCTCTGCGCTCTTTGCGTTGAAAAGCCCCGATCGCGGACCGCCCCACCCAAGGAAACGAAGCTTGTGACTGAAAAACCCCACGCAATGCGTGTGCTGGATTCACCCACCGATGTGAGCGCCGCGCAGTGGAACGACCTGCTCGCCCTGCAAAGCGAACCCAGCCCGTTCATGCGCCACGAATACCTGACAGCGCTGCACACAAGCGGCAGCGCCTCTCCTGAAACCGGCTGGACACCGCGCTTCATGACCCTGTGGCGCGGTCTGGACGCTGATGCGCAACTGCAAGCCGCCTGCCCGCTGTATTTAAAAGACCATTCCTACGGCGAATACGTGTTTGACTTCGCCTGGGCCAACGCCTATCAGCAGCACGGCCTGCCCTACTACCCCAAAGCGCTCATTGCGGTGCCGTTCACCCCCGTGCCAGGTAGCCGACTGCTGGCGCGTGATGAGGCGTCGCGGGCCGTGCTGATAGATGCCGTGATTGCATGGTGCAAAGATCAAAAAATCTCGTCGCTTCACCTGCTGTTTGGTAGCGAGGTGGATATCGCAGCTTGTGAGCAGGCAGGGTTAATGACACGCGACACGGTTCAGTTTCACTGGAGGAATGTAGCCCCCACGCTTGCCACTGCGTGTGCTGCGCTGCCCCCCGAGGGGGAGCGTTTCGCCTTGGGGCGGCCCGGCGGTGAAACAGTAGCCCCCACGCTTGCCACTGCGTGTGCTGCGCCGCCCCCCGAGGGGGAGCGTTTCGCCCACGCAGGCGGACCCGGCGCGTCACCAGATTGGCAGCCCGACGGCGAAACACAGTTTCGCGACTTCGATCACTTTCTGTCCTCGCTAGCCCAGGACAAGCGCAAAAAAATCAAACAAGAGCGCCGCAAAGTCGCGCAAGCCGGTGTGCGCTTCCGCTGGGCTCTCGGAGCCGACATCACGCCGCAAGACTGGGACTTTTTCTACCGCTGTTACGAGCGCACCTATCTGGAACACGGCAACGCACCCTACCTGTCCCGCGCTTTCTTTAAAAGCATGGCCCGTGCCATGCCCGAAAACTGGCTGCTGTTCACAGCCGAACGGGAAGGCAAACCAATTGCTACAAGTTTGATAGCTGCTCGAGCAGTATCTAAAAGGGCTGATGGCACATTTGATCTAAATATGTCTGCCGTAGCCTACGGCCGCTACTGGGGCGCCCTGGAGCGCGTGGACTGTCTGCACTTTGAAGCCTGCTACTACCAGCCGCTGCAATGGTGCATCGAGCACGGCTACAGCCGCTTTGAAGGCGGCGCCCAGGGCGAACACAAAATGGCCCGCGCGCTGATGCCAGTCCCCACCACCAGCGCCCACTGGCTGGCCCACCCCGCCTTTGCAGATGCCGTACAGCGGTTTTTGGAGCGCGAGGGGAGCGGGATCGAAAACTATCTGGAGCAGCTGGAGGGCAGGAGCCCGTTCAAAGAGGCTTGAGGTCAACTGGTCTGGCGGCGCATCACGCGCTTCCACCGGAAATACACAGACTGGGGTCGGTCTCGGCTCGCTGCACGATGGCGTTGTATTCGTCCACCAGCGCCTGCACCGTCAAGCGGCGCTTGTCGGCAGCAAATCCACCCAGCTCATACAGGTTGCCAACCAGAAACTGCTCTGCGTCCAGCACATCCAGTTGGTCTGCTATGCCCTGCGCGGCAGCAAACGCGTCTGCTGCGGGCACCATGTCGGTCACTGTCACGATGATGGGTTGACGCCCTGCTTGCAGATTAGCCAGGCACTTACGAATAACAGCCTCGCCAGGCGTTGTGGTCACATGAATGCAGGCATTGCCAATTTCGAAATCAGCGCTTCGCCCTGAGGGCGCATCGGCCACTGAAAAGCCATGATGCTTCAACACGATTTCCGGCAGTACGAGCGCCAGCTTGGCTCCAATCAAATGTTGCAGCATGGCACCGACAAACATGGTTCCAGCGCTTTCACTTTGGCGCTTTTTGGCCTGAGCCAACAAGTCACGAAGCACGAACCGCAGCGAGCGGCCCGCTTCAAAACGAAGCGCAAATGGCTTGGCGTTAAAGAACTCAGAAGCTTGGG
>JAYUXO010000160.1:0-1730 GCA_043753505.1 Comamonadaceae bacterium | reverse complement strand
CCAGCACCGTGTTGCGGATGGCCGCACCCGCCAGTTCGGCCATGCCCAGCTGGTAGGCGTTACGCCTTGCGTGCGGGCGCGGCGGCTTCACCAAGCGGCCTGTGGGTTCAAAATCAAAAATCGCTTTGGCCACGGCCACACCTGCTTGCCCGTCAATAGCCGCATGGTGGGCCTTGGTGTACAGCGCTACCTGTCCGCTTTTCAGCCCGTCAATGATGAAAAACTCCCACAGCGGGCGGCTGCGGTCCAGCAAGGTGGAGTGCAGGCGACCCACGTACTGCTGTAACTGGCGGTTGGTGCCCGGCTTGGGCAGCGTCACGTGGCGCACATGGTGGTCAAAGTCAATGTCGTCATCGTCAATCCACACCGGGTTGGACAAGTCAAACGGCATGAGTGCCAGCTTGCGTGTGAGCACTTTGGCCAGGTGAATGCGCGCCATCATGTGCGCCTTGGCGTCTTCATAAAAATCACCTTCGTAGCCAGGCGGCAAATCCAGCACATTCAGTGAGCCGACGTGCATGGGCATTTCAGGCGATTCGATGTGTAAAAACGTGGCGTCAAGGCCGGACAGGTGGTGCATGGTGGTCTCCTGGTGAGGTCCGAAAAACAGTTGCAGGCAGTGTGACGGCTTACCGCCCGGCATAGGTCAAGCGTGCGACAGCTTGTTGTGGAGCCGATGCAGGGGATACCCGCAGAGGGCGCGAAACAACGGGGAGCGGTGGCTCGTGTTTTTCAAGTCTGATGATTCAAGTCTGACGGCTTCGGGCCAGCGGCGGGTTGCGCGCAAAGTAGCGGCTGATGCCGCGCATCAGCGCGTCGGCCAGTTGCTCCTGGTACGCGTCGCTTTTCAGTTTGGCTTCTTCTTCCGGGTTGCTGATGAACGCGGTTTCCACCAGCACGCTGGGAATATCAGGCGCCTTGAGCACCGCAAAACCAGCTTGCTCCACGCGCGGTTTGTGCAGCTTGGCAAACGCGCCGATCTCGCTCAAAAACGCACTGCCCAGCTTCAGGCTGTCGTTAATTTGGGCGGTGGTGCTCATGTCCAGCAGGGCGCGGGCCACCTGGTTATCTTGCGCGGTCACGTTCACGCCGCCAATCAAGTCGGCCTGGTTTTCTTTGTTGGCCATGTAGCGTGCGGCGCTGCTGCTGGCGGCGCCCTGACTCAGCGCGAACACGCTGGCTCCACTGGCTTGCGGTGTCGTGAAAGCGTCGGCATGGATGCTGATGAACAGGTCAGCCTGCACCTTGCGGGCTTTTTGCACACGCACTTGCAGCGGCACAAAAAAGTCGGCGTCACGCGTCATGAAGGCGCGCATGGGGTTGCCGTTGATGCTGGTGGCGTTGATGCGGGTTTGCAGTTTGCGCGCCACGCTGAGCACCACATCTTTTTCACGGGTGCCAGCCGGGCCAACCGCGCCGGGGTCTTCACCGCCGTGGCCGGGGTCCAGCGCAACGATGATGAGCCGGTCGGTGCGTGAGGGTGTGGGCGGTGGTGCTGCAGGGGTGCTGGCAACGACTGGGGGCACCGTTTTGAGGTCATTTTGGCCTGTAGCCCTTGTAGATACTGCTGGAGCAGCTATTGAAATAGTAGCGTTATCAGCCATGTTTCCAGCTGACCTGGATGCAGGCTTTTGTGCCTGCTGTGCCATCAGGTCACCCAACGGGTCGGGTGCTGCTACCCGGGGCATGGGTTCGTTCAGACGCTGGTCGATCAGGGCCTGAAGCGGGTC
>JAYUXO010000159.1:0-11087 GCA_043753505.1 Comamonadaceae bacterium | reverse complement strand
AACCTGAGAGCACGCGGCTTTCGTGCGCCACCACGATCGGGGGAATGTGGTTGTCGTCCAGAGAGACCGACAAGTCGTTGCGCCGCTCGGTCACCAGGCAGACGCCCACCGTCATCCAACCCTCGGGCACCTCATCTTCGGCGAGCAGGCGCAGGCGCAAATGGGCGGTCTGGATGGGAGCTGGGTCGCCGCCCACCGAGTTCTGGTCAGGTGCGTCTTCGTCCAGCACTTTGTAGCGGGCCAGCGACCGGCCATCGTCGTCAAACGACACCTCTTCGCTGCCTGTGCGAAACACCGGCAGGCACAACATGATGCGTTTGGCTTTCACGGTCTCGGAAATCGTGACCACGCTGGGTGGTTCGTTGACCTGCGGGAAAGAAAACACCGTGCCATCGGGCATCACACCAGTGGCGCTGGCAATCGCCACCTTGCCAATCGCCAGACTGGCGGTGTCCAGCACCAGCGAATGAAACCCCCAGAAGTGCCCCTGCGAACTGAGCAGAAGTTGGTGTTGTGCGAACTCCTGGAAGCGCTGGGCTTGCTGGAAGTGCTGGGGCCGCAGGAACATGCCCTCCGACCAGACCACGCGACTGCGATCACCCATTGGTTGCCCCACAAATAGTCAATATCGCTTGCACTTTAAAACGTTTGAATGACTTGCACATTGTGTTCAACGGCTTTCTTGTAGTTCTCGAATTTCTTTTTCAGGTCAGCAAACACCTTGGCGTAGCGCGTCATGGCTTCCGTGATTTGGGCAATGCCCTTGACCACTGTTCCGGCCAATGCCAGCACGTTGCCATCGGCAGCCTGGTCAACCCCGTCACTCAAGGTCTCCACAGCGGCGGTCAGGTCGTTTTTGGCTGTCTCGACCAGCTCCTTGATTTCTTCGTAGTCCTTGAAAGCCTGGTTCACCAGCGCCACGTCTTCATCCAGCAGCTTGGAGGCTTTATCCATCTTCTCGGTGGCAGTGTCCACAAAAGATTTGGTGTCTTCAATGGTTTTGGCAAGTGCGTCGGTTACGGCCATTTTGAAGTCCTTTTTACACGAAGATGGATTTAGATCACTATAAAATTAATAGCTGCTTGAGCAATTACATCAAGGGCTGGAAGCGCTTTTTGCTTGTAATTCATTCAACCCAGCGCCTGTCAATGCTTGATGCGTCTGCGACAGGATTTTTTGCAACGGCGCACCGGCCAGCGCGTAACGCTTGCTAACCACCGCAGCTGCCGGGGCAAAGTCTTTGGCGTGAAGGCACAGCAACAGGCAGTGCGCTGCACATGCCCGGTCCGGCGCGCTTTCCACCCGCTGGAGCACCCGGGCAACCGGCAGGTCTTTGGCGGCGGGCTTCAAGCGCAGCAGGGTGCGGCACAGCGCCTCTTCCCGCGCTGGCTCGTCGGTGGCAAGCAGCATTTGCGCTACCGCCTTGGCCGTGGGTTGCGTGGCCTGACCTAATTCCGCCAGGGCTTCCAACGCTGCCAACGAAGGCGCGGGATTGCTGGCATCGCCCGCTACCTGCACCAGCGCGGCCATGGCGGGGCCTTGCGGGTTGAGGTGCGCCAGTGCGCCATACGCCGCAATGCCGGTGGGCAACAGTGGCGCAGAAGACAGATTGCGCATCACGTAGGTTTCCAGCTGGTTGCGCAAACGGTCGTCGTCACCAGCGCTTCGAGCCAGTGCGTGCAGGGCTTCGGCTGTCCAGCGGTCAGGGCTGACGCCGGCAATCTGTTTGGCAATGCTGGCGGCCGCTTGACGAGCGAACGGCGTAATCGCCAGCAAGGCCACTTTGCGAGCGTTCCCATCTGCATCCAGCAACAGGGCGCACACAGCATCATGGGCGGGGACGGGCAGGCATTTAAGGCGAAACATCGCATGCGCTGCCGCAATGCGCACGGGATTGCCATGCTGCGGGCCTGCCAGTTGGGCCAAGCCCTCATGCACCGCCGGTGTGGCTCGTTCGGGCGTGATGCAGCCCAGCGCCGTGGCGGCCAGTTGCGAGGCGAGCGCGTCGCCGTGGCTAAGTGCCGCGCAGCGGGTCAAGGCATCGATGCAGGCTTCAATCGGCGCGGCGGGTTGCACCGCCATGCCCAGCGCCACCGTGCGCGCCATTGGATCTTCAGAAACCAGGTGTCGCGCCAACACGTCGGCAGGCCACAGCGCAATGGGCTGAACCGTTGGCAATGGCGTGGGGGAGGTATTGGATGCGTCGGTATTGGCCATATGCGCGGCTAAATCAGGTTGCCGATACCCGGCGAATACAGCGGCGAGATGATGCTGGTGGTGGTGATGACACCCGCCACATTAAGCATGCCCGCCACATTCACGATACCCACCAGATTAATGGTGGCTGCCGTGATCGTGACCGTTGCGCCTGCAACCGTCACCGCCCCGCCGCCTGTCACCGTGACGGCGCCCAGACCCGTGACGCTGACGACCGCAGCCGTTAGTGAGCTGGCCCCCGTGACGGTGGTGGACTGCACGCCTCCCACTGTGGTGGTCTGAGCCGCCGCAACGCTTAATTTGTCCAACCCCACCACGGTGGTGTCGCGCATGGCACCGACTTCCAGGGTTTGCTTGCCAATCACCTGGGTCTTGTCTGTGGCCAGCACCATGGTTTCGCGCGTGGTGCATTGCAGGGAATATTTCAACGGCGTGCTCACGCTATAGCCCATGGCCGCGAAGTGACTGATCTTGGCCGTGGCGGCCACCACCTCTTTGCCAACGATGGTCGAGCGGCGTCCGCCTTGAACGAAGCTGCTTTGCTTGCCGGCGATGTTGGTCTTCTCGTCACCCGAAACGGTCGAGGTGTGGTTGCCACCGATGCTTTCGCGGTGGTCACCTTCCGTTGATTCGTTAAGTTTGCCGCCCACACTCTGTGTGCAGCTGCCCGCGACCATGTTGCTCTGGTTGCCCTTGACGCTGTTGTCTTGGTTGCCCGTGACAGCGACGGACTGATTGGCCTGCACCTGCACCGTCTGGTTGGCCTTTACTACATGTCTGTCATCATTTACAACAAAGCGATCGTCGTCGTGCCCGATGCGGGTTTTCCGGTCGTATCCCACCACGCGCGTTTCACTGGCTTCGACCACCGTGTCCAGGTTGCGCTGGGCATGCACATACAGCTGCTCTTTACCCTTGAGGTCTTCCATCCGGATTTCGTTGAAATCGGTCGGCCCGCCGCCTTTGGTGGAGCGTGATTTGATGCCGCTGGCGGTTTTGTTGTCGGGCAGCGCGTACGGCGGCATCTGGTCTGCGTTGTAGACGCGGCCGGTGATCATGGGACAGTCGGGGTCGCCGCCTAAAAAGTCCACGATCACTTCTTGCCCAATGCGTGGAATGTGAACAAAACCCCATTTCTCACCCGCCCACGGGTGGCTGACCCGTATCCAGCAACTGCTCGTCTCGTTCCTTTTTTTAACCTGTTCCCAAAAAAACTGCACCTTCACCCGACCGTATTTGTCGGTGTAAATTTCCTCGCCCGGTGGACCCACCACCACCGCCGTCTGGGGCCCATGGGTCAGAGGTTTGGGCGTGATGACCTGCGGGCGATAGGGCAGCGCCGTGGGGTGGCCGGTGACGGTGATTTCCCAGGTTGAATCGCCCGCGCCGCTGCTGGCAGTCCTTCGGGCGTTGTCGCGAAAATAATACGTCACCGCCTGGGCCAGGTACTCGCGGTTTTGGTCGGCTCGGGGGCAGCGCTCCAGCTTGAACAAATAACCCGAAGCCATGGTGCGCACCGTAGTTCGGCCCTGCGTGCGCTCGTGCTCGGCTTCCAGCGATTCGAGCCGCACGCCTGTATACGTTTCACCGTCGCTTACTTTTATATAGCCACCAGGCCACATATAGCGCTCCCAACCGTCTTGTGTATGACCCAGTGGATTCTTGCGCTTGGTTTTCAAATCAGCGCGGGGATTGGCAAAATCGTAATCGTCGGTGATGTATTCGCCGGAGCTGATGTTTTCCAATACATCCCAAGCGAAAAAATGCTCTTCATCGGCAATACCAGCGGCATCCAAACCCATGTATTTGATACTCGGTTTGCCAGCAAGCGGCGAATGGCAGCTGATGTCGTCGGCCAGTACCAGGGTGTGACTGCCTTCGCTGTGTTCAAAGTAGAAGTATATGCCTTCATGTTCCATCAGGCGCATGACGAAGTTCAGATCGGTTTCCTGGTATTGAACGCAATAGTCCCATTCGCGATATGACTTCTTGAGTTTGGGCAGCATGGAGAAACCATATTTACCCAATACCTCCGCGATAATATCGGGCACTTTTTTAAACTGAAAAATCTTGCAGTCGCTGCGGCGGCTTGCCAGCCACAGCCAGGGGCGAATTTTGGCACCATATGTCAAATGCTCACCGTCACGACCACCGGCGCCGAAGCGGGTGCAAATACCACTGAAATGGCGTACACCACCCCCATAAGTTTCTACCTTGAGCGTGATGTCTTTGCCCAGCATGGCTTTGGCGCTGAGACCCGACTGCTTGCTGTGAAACGTGATGTCGAATTCAAATAGCTCCGACAAAGCTTCTGATCCTCGCATTTCACGAAACCACAAGGCATCTCCCAGCGGCGTAACTGAATCAACAAGACGTTCCATGATATGCCTTTGGCAATAGTCGTTTATGTATCAAATTGGGCTCTAGCCCTTGTAAATACTGCTCAAGCAGCTACATAATTTATAGCAAAATTAAGCCGCTACTATTCAATATCGTAAGCAAAGTCACCTGCTACAGCGTCAAGACCAACCCTGCTCAACGCCTGCCCAGCAATGGTACGCTTCAGGTATTCCTCGGATATGCGGGGAAGAATCGTGTTGGTCAGAATGGCATCAATCATGCGGCCGCCGCTTTCAATTTCAGTGCAGCGCGAGGCAATGAGCTTGACCACGTCTTCGGAATAGGTGAATGCTGCTTTGTGATTTTCTGCAATACGCTTTTGAATGCGATTCAATTGAAGGCGAATAATATTTCCCAGCATTTCGTCGCTCAAGGGAAAATAAGGAATTACTTGCAAACGACCCAGCAGTGCGGCTGGAAATACCTTCAGCAGAGGTTCACGTAGTGCTTTGGCCACGTCTTCCGGTTCTGGCATCAACTCCGGGTCGCGCGTCATGCTCATCACCAGTTCGCTACCCACATTGCTCGTCAAAATAATCACGGTATTTTTGAAGTCAATCAGGCGACCTTCGCCGTCCTCCATGATGCCTTTGTCAAATACCTGGAAGAATATCTCGTGCACATCGCTGTGCGCCTTCTCCACTTCGTCCAGCAAGACCACGCTGTACGGCTTGCGGCGCACGGCCTCGGTTAATACCCCGCCTTCGCCGTAACCCACGTATCCAGGAGGAGCGCCTTTGAGCGTAGAAACGGTGTGCGCTTCCTGAAACTCGCTCATATTGATGGTGATCATGTTCTGTTCACCGCCATATAGGGTCTCCGCCAACGACATCGCGGTTTCGGTTTTACCTACGCCGGAAGGGCCCACCAGCATGAACACGCCAATCGGTTTATTGGGGTTGTCCAGCCGGGCGCGACTGGTTTGAATGCGCTTGGCAATCATGTCTAGGCCATGGCGTTGGCCAATCACGCGCTGGTTCAAGGTTTGCGCAATGTTCAGTATTGCTTCGACCTCGTTTTTCACCATGCGGCCTACGGGAATGCCCGTCCAGTCGGCCACCACGGAGGCGACAGCCTGCGCGTCAACCGCCGGTAAGATCAGTGGCGTGTCGCCCTGCATGGCGGCCAGTTTGGCTTGCAGATCGCGCAATTGCGTCAACATCGCCGCGCGCGCTGCGTCGTCCAATGGCACTGTCGCGGTGTCCACCTGACCGTCGCCGCTACCGCGCAGCTTGCCGCGCAAGTCCAGCACCTGGGCCACCAGCTCTTTTTCCTCTTTCCAGCGCGCGTCCAGCAGTGCCAGCTTGTCGGTTTCCGAGGTTTTCTTGGCGGTGGCCTCGTTCAGGCGTTCGCCAATGTTGATGCCCACCGCCACCTCGCGCTCGATGATGCCGATCTCGACATCCAGCATCTCTATGCGCCGCTGTACGTCTTCCACTTCGGGCGGCGTAGCGTGCTGGCTTACCGCTACGCGTGCGCAGCTGGTGTCCAGCAGGCTCACCGCTTTGTCGGGCAACTGGCGAGCTGGAATGTAGCGGTGCGACAGATTGACTGCGGCGGTAATTGCCTCGTCCAGCAACAGTACCTTGTGGTGTTTCTCCAGAACGGTGGCCACGCCGCGCAGCATGGCCACAGCCTTGGCTTCGTCAGGCTCGGATACCTGCACCACCTGGAAACGGCGGGTGAGTGCAGGATCTTTTTCAATGTATTTCTTGTATTCGGCCCATGTGGTGGCACCAATGGTGCGCAACGTGCCGCGTGCCAAAGCGGGTTTGAGCAGGTTGGCCGCATCGCCGGTTCCGGCAGCACCGCCCGCACCGACCAGTGTGTGTACCTCATCGACAAACAAAATGATGGGTTTGGGGCTGGCCTGAACCTCGTCGATCACTTGACGCAGGCGCTGCTCAAACTCGCCCTTCATGCTGGCTCCGGCCTGCAGTAAGCCCACGTCCAGTGTGAGCAGCGATACCTCTTTGAGCTGCGGTGGCACATCGCCCTTGGCCAGCCTCAGGGCAAAGCCTTCGACCACTGCCGTTTTGCCCACGCCGGCTTCACCGGTGAGGATGGGGTTGTTCTGGCGGCGACGCATCAAGATATCCACAATCTGGCGAATTTCCTCGTCGCGACCCGTGACCGGGTCAATCTCACCGTTGCGGGCTTTTTCAGTCAGGTCAACCGCGTATTTTTTTAAGGCTTCCTGTTTGCCCATTTGTGCTGGTGCCATCGCGCCGCTGGCCTCACCAGGCTCGCCGCTCAGGCCGCTGCCGTCGCTGGCTGTCAAGTCGGCTTCAGGCGAGCCTTTCACAATGTCGGCCAGCTTGTCAGCCAGCGCGTCTACGCCCAGCTTTTCAAACTCGCGCGAGATGCCATACAAGATGTTGCGCAGGCCGGTGGTTTTAACCAAGCCCACCATGATGTAGGCGCTGCGCACCTGTTCGTCGCCGTACTTTAAGGTGCCATACACCCAGGCGCGCTCGACGGCGTTTTCAATGTGCTCGGACAGATCAGAAATAGCGCTGGCACCACGCGGTAGTTTGTCCAGCGCGCGCGTCATATCAGCAGCGAGTTTGGAGGCGTCCACTTCAAAGTGGCGCACGATGCGGTGCAGGTCGCTGTCGTTGGTACTCAGAATCTGGTGTAGCCAATGAATAAGCTCAACATACGGGTTGCCGCGCAGTTTGCAGAAAACGGTGGCACCTTCGATGGCTTTGTAGAGCAGCGGGTTAAGCTTGCCAAACAAGGCGGAACGGCTGATTTCAGACATACGAAGCTTTCAGTGGTTGAGTGGTTTGAGTGGGTTGTTGACTGGATGTCTGTCTACGGCTCAGGCGCTCAATGTCCAGCAGTACGTCGTCAGCGTCGCGTGAGCGCCGCTGAGCTGGCATACCCAGCCAGCTGGTCCAGCCCAGTTGGCCGTACTGTCCCAGGCGGGTAGACGGAACCTGATCGTGCGCCAGCACCAGTCGCGCGTCCCATGCCAGCTCCAGGCCCAGGTAGTTGCGCACCCAGTCGCGCACCTGAAAGAAGCGCACACCGCCGGGCAGATAGCGCTCAAACTCTGGCAGCGACATGGTTCCCAGCTGCAGGCGAAACTTGTGCTGCACGTCGGGCACTTTGACGCCGGCAATAGCACCTTGGCCGAGACGCGACGAGGCAGCACCCACCTCGATACGGTGCCTGGACTTCGCACCTGCCAGTGCCACAGAGGTCAGCTGGGTGCGGTCTGCAGGCGCCAAAGTAAGCCACTGCAAGCAATATTCTTTGAGTGCTACTGGCACACGGAGCAGTGCGGCCAGCGGCCGCACAAGCCCTTCGGGGTTGCGAGTGGGACGGGCCAAATGACCGGCATGGTGCAGCTTTAAATGATCAGGCACCGTGTCACGGTTTTTCAAACTGGCTTGTCCAAGGCCCACCAGGCTGGCGGCGTAGCGACCAAAGTGATCGCGGTCTGGTTGATCAAGGCTGGTCACGGCTTGGCAATCGGCCCAGGCACGGTAGAACAGCAAAATCATGCGGTGCTGAAAAATGTCGCAGAACCGGGCAATGGTTTCGTCCTTGCCGTGGATCAGGCGCTCCTGTACGTACTCGGTAATGTGCTGCGGCAAAGCACCATTTGGGCCAAAAAGGCCAAAGTGATAGACCGACAACCGACCAACGCCGTGAGCTGCTACGCCAGGCTGGAACTTATGCAGTGAAGTGGGCGCAAAAATCAACGAGGGGTACTGGCTCAGCCGTAACGGCTCGTCGCGCGACCGCGGCGCGCGGCCTAGTGGCACTGTGCCGGGAATGGCGGCATCCACATGGCGCATGGCGTAGTAAAAGTCAAACTGCGTGGCGTCTGCCTCCAAACCCGAAAACAACTTTTCCAGCCGGGTGGCGGCCTGCAAGGCAGTTGAAGATCTGATGTTTTCAGTCATATCGAGGGTCGTTGACCGACATGAGGCTGCCAGCTGGCGATCTGGCCGCGCTGGGTGCTACGAAGCACAAATTCGGTAAACGCATTCACGCTCACATGCCGCGCAAAAAATTGTTCCAACACCGCCCCTAAAAGCCAGGGGCTGATGCCTGCAAGCGGAATCTCATCGACCAGCAAATCCAACTGAACGCCGCGACCAAACACGATAGGCCCCCGTCCTGGCACCCGGCGATTGATTTCGTTTACAGACATCTTTTGTACAGCGCTAACCTGAGCATCCGCGCCTGCAGCACCCAGACGGGCATACAAGCCCAGTAGCTCTCGCAAGGACGCGGCTCCCTGCTCGGCATTCAAATCGGTGAGAGTCAGATAATTCAGGCTTAAATGAGAGATCAAACGCCAAGTAATCTCCCGCTCGGCCAAGGCGGGCGTGGGCCGGGTGGGGCCTGCTACGAAGCGGATGCTGTCAATCGGCGCAGAGGCCTGCAGGGTCAGATCTGAGCCACCCGCGCCAATGGGGGTCAACAGTGACAAATCCCGGTTGGTACACAGCGCGTCTACAGTGACCTGACGCAATTCGGCAGCGTAGGGTGCCTCATTGGCATCGACCAACGATAAGAAGCATTCGCTGCCTACATAGCCTGTGCGGGGTCCGTGCCGACGGGATTTCTCGGACAGCAGGCGGGGTTCACGCCGCATGGAGAAGTAGGCACCCGAGCCACGTCGATCGGTATCAGCAGCAGCATAAAAAGGTTGAAAAACCAGCTCCCGATCGGTTTCGCTGTGGTGACCGGTTACTTTGGAAATGCTGTGAATTTCAAAATCCAGCGGGCGTCCCCTGTCCACAACGGCGTGGTATTCGAACCGGTTGGCGCCCACCGGGATGCGATCAGATGTGCGGTTGAACAGGTTGATCACTGGCGCGCAGTTCAGCAGGAAATTGCTTGCGTCGACTACTGACTCCAAGGCAACCTGACTCGCTTTGAGCAAGATGACCACCTCAAAGCGGCTACCGGCAATCAGCGGCAAGGCGCGCTGAAGCCCGCTGACAGAAAAAAAGCGGTAGCGCTCGGGAAACGCAAAGTACTCGTGGAGCAGACGGTAGCCATCAAATGCCCTGGAATTGGTGGGCAGCATGGCCTGATCAGAAGCAAAGCCCTCGCATTTCAAGGCGTCAGCCTGGTAGGGCACTAATTCTTTGATGGGCAAACCGCCAGCGTGCACCAGCAGCCCTATGCACTGGGTGTGTATCAGCTCTTGCAGTTTGGAAGCAATGTCTGGTGTGCCAGTGATAAACAGAGGCAAGCGATCCAGCTTGAGGGACGCTATTTCTAGTTGCGCTGTGGCCTCAAAGACCAGCCGCAAGGCACCCCGTACAGGCGCGCCCCAGCGATACCCAGCAATCGGCAGGTCTGGCGGAGCAGCTGTCAAACGCGCCTCCACCAGACGCAATGGCCAAAGCGTCAGGTCGTGGGCGGTACGAAATTCGCACGCCGTTTGTTCGTGTGCGGACAAACGGGCTCGCAGGCGTGCGTGCCGGGGCAGAACATAGCCGTCAGGCGAGCCACCCTCCGATTTTGAGGGTTCAAATTGCGCTACGCCCATGGCCGGGGTGGGTGACAGGTACCCGGGGTAAACCAGATCCAGCAGTCTCTGCGAAAAACGCGGAAATTCCGCGTCCATCTTGAGCTGTACGCGCGCAGACATAAACGCAAAACCTTCCAGCAAACGCTCCACGTACGGGTCTGCTACCTCAATGCCCCGCATACCCAACCGGCCCGCAACTTTCGGAAATTGCTGCGCGAATTCCGAGCCTTGCTCGCGTACGTAGGCAAGCTCGCGGTTGTAGTAGTCAAGAAAGCGTGGATCCATGTCAACTGCCCCCGGTTGCCAGTTGATCGGTCAGCTTCATGTAGCCAGTCTCCAAATCCAGCTCTGAGCGCAGCAGCAGCTCGATAGGAAAGGGCATCGACCACAAATCGCCGCGCAATTCAAACTGCAGCAAGTTGTGATGCCCCAGCATGTCAGTCGGCGTAACCGCTTTCACGACGAGCGAATCAGGCAGTATTCGGGGCTCGAAAATCAAAATCGCTTCGCGAATCTGCTGTTCCAATTCCCGCCAGTCCACGCCAGAAAAATTTTTACCTGACAGCACGGGGATACCGAAATTCAAGACTGATTTGCGTACCTCCGGATAATCGTCCAGCTGACCGTCCGTGTGGTGCGAAGTCGTATTGAACAGCCAGATCAAGTCTCGCAACACGGTTCGCTTGAGCCGTCCTTTTGAAACCACAGCCTGTTGCGATGTTTCAGTGCCTTGGCTGGGTTCGTCGTCCGTCAGCCGATCCAGCAAGGCTGGTTGCAGGCGGTCACCCTCTGAGCGCTTGCTGCTGATTTCTTCCATAGGTGAGCCGCGCTGTTGTTGATAGATTTACAGGCGCGCCCGGTGCGCTCAGGCTGATACTACATCGCTGTCAGCGGCTGCAGCGACTGACCAGGTGAGAGTTCGAGTGTCCAGAATCGGGTGTTCTCCCGCATTGCTGATCCACATACG
>JAYUXO010000158.1:0-4545 GCA_043753505.1 Comamonadaceae bacterium | reverse complement strand
GGAACACGTTGGGAATGAAGCCTGCTTTTTCTTGCACCTCCAGCACGCGGGCTTTGATGTCGTCGGGCAGGGTGTTCAGTTCGGGGGTGGGGTAGCGGGTCATGGGGTTTTACCTGGTGATCTGGTCTCGGGCTGCAATTGTCAGCGTCAGCCAGGGTTTTTTGAACGCAAAGGGCGCAAAGGTTATGCAAAAAATCGCAAAGGTAAACCCACTTTTGATTTTCCTTTTGCGTACTTTGCGAAATCTTTGCGCCCTTTGCGTTCAAAGTCCGCCGCCTTCAACACCCTTCAAGCCGCCACCACCCCACTGCGCCGCAGCGGCTGTAGCGCCGCTTCAAATTGCGCGGTGGCCTTCGGCCAGTTGAATTGCTCGGCATGCTGGCGCACCAGGTCGCGGTTTTTGGTCAAGGCTGCCATACAGGCGGCGCGCAGGTCGGTGTCAATCGCGCCGCCGTTGGAGTTGTGGCCCACCACATCAATCGGGCCGGGCACCGGGAAGGCGGCTACCGGGGTGCCGCAGGCCATGGCTTCCACCATCACCAGGCCGAAAGTGTCGGTCACGCTGGGGAACACCTTCACATCGGCACTGCGGTACAGGCTGGCCAACTCGGGGCCTTGCAGCACGCCAAACCAGCGGGCCTTGTTGGGGTACTGCGCTTCCAGTTTCTGGCGGGCCGGGCCTTCGCCGGCCACCCACATCTGGCCGGGCAAGTCAAGCTTTAAAAATTCCTGTACCTGTTTTTCCACCGCCAGACGGCCCACATACAAAAACACCGGCTCGGGACCGCGCTCAAACTTGGGGCCGTTGGGCGAAAACGACTGCAGATCAACCCCGCGCGACCACAGGCGCGCCTTGGTAAAACCGCGTGCCAGCAGGTCGTCCACGATGGCGGGGGTGGGGGCCAGCGTGGACTGGCCAGCATTGTGAAATTTGCGCAGCAGGCTGTAGCTCCAGCTAATGGGAAACTTCATGCGTGCATGCACGTACTCGGGAAAGCGGCTGTGGTACGCGGTGGTAAACGGCCAGTTGCGCTTGATGGCCACACCGCGTGCCAGCCAGCCCAGTGGGCCCTCTGTGGCAATGTGCAGGCAGTCAATGCCCAGGGCATCAATGCGGCGGGCTACCTCGCCCGGCGTGGTGAGGGCCAGGTCAATTTCCGGGTAGGTAGGGCAGGGCATGGACTTGAAGCCCTGGGGCGACATGATCTCTACCGTGTGGCCCCTGTTTTCCAGCTCTCGCTTGGTCATTTTCAGCGTGCGCACTACTCCGTTGACTTGCGGTTCCCACGCATCGGTGACGATCAAAATTTTCATTGCAGTTCAGCCTTGGAAGTGGAAGAAGGAGTGGAGACAGGAATGCTTTGAGTAAAACGGTTGTGGTTGCGCATCACCAGTGCCATGCAGCCCGCGAGCACCAGCCCCAGGGTGTAGATCAGCGCGTTGACAGACCAGTCGGCCGCCAGCAGCGCCGCATAGCAAGCCAGCATGACCAGCACGCTCAAGTTTTCATTGAAGTTTTGCACCGCAATCGACTCACCCGCACTCAGCAGTACGCGGCCCCGGTGCTGCAGCAGCGCATTCATGGGCACCACAAAAAAGCCCGCCAGCGCGCCCACGATGGCCAGCAAGGGAATCGCCAGCGGTATGGAGGTGACAAAGGTCATCAGCGGCACCATCAGCCCCATCACCACGCCCAGGGCCAGCACGCGCGGTGCCTGATGCAAAGCCACCCAGTAGCCAGCTGCTGCCGCGCCCACTGTGATGCCCACCGCCACCACGCCTTGCAGATAAGCGGCTTGGTCAAGGCCCAAATCCAGCGAGTCCTGTGCCCAGCGCAGCACCACAAATTGCAGGGTAGCCCCAGCACCCCAAAACAGCGTGGTCACCGCTAGCGACAGGCGACCCATCGGGTCGCGCCACAGGGTGCTGTTGGCGTTTTTGAAGCGCGCAATCAAGGGTTTGAACTTCAGGGCTACACGGGCATAGCGTGCGCCGCTGTCGGGAATGAGCAGGTTCAGCGCACCGGCCAACAGGTAAAGCGCCAACACCACCGCCAGTGCGGGGTACAACGCGGTTTGCATCAGGCTGTCAAAGTTCACTGTCTGCATCAGCGGCAGGTGGCCAAACCAGTCACTCACCAGCAGGCCACCCAGCAGCGTACCCAAAATAATGGAGCAAACCATGCTCACTTCAATCCAGCCATTGGCATGCACCAGATCCTCTGGCGGCACCAATTCGGTTACCAAGCCGTACTTGGCGGGTGAATAACAAGCAGCACCCAGCCCGGCTACTGCAAACGCAACCAGCGGGTTCACCGCAAGACCAATCAGCACGCAGCCACTGGCCTTGATCAGGTTGGACTGCAGCATCACACGCGCCTTGGGCCAGCGGTCGGCCAGCACGCCCACAAATGGGGCCAGCACCACATATGCCACGGTGAAAACCAGTTTGAGCAGTGGGGCCAGCCACGGGTCGGCGTCAATCTCTTGCAGTCGGGCAATCGTCACCACCAGCAGGGCGTTATCGGCAAGACCGGAGACAAACTGGGCTGCCATCAACAGGTAAAAACTGCGCTTCACGTAAGCGCTAAGCCGGTGCGTTTTGTTGCATGTGACAAGTTGACAACACTTGCGTGTCGAAGTGATGACGATGGGGCCGGTTCCATGCGCGAACACTGTCAATAGTCAATTACTATGAAAATTATGAAAACGATGTTCTTTGACAATTTGAGGATGACACCTAGCATCAGTACTTCTTTCAACCAGCCCCAGGAGCAGCAATGGCAAATCAAGGAACACATGGCGAGGGCAAATGCCCGGTGACCAGCGGCATCCAAACGCCCGCTACAAGCGGCAGGTCCAACAGAGACTGGTGGCCCCACCAGCTGGATTTGTCGTCGCTGCATCAGCAATCGCCACTATCCAACCCTATGGGCGAGTCGTTCAACTACGCGCAGGAATTCAAAACCCTCGACCTGAACGCGGTGATGCAGGACCTCACCGCCTTGATGACTGACTCACAGGACTGGTGGCCTGCCGACTACGGCCACTATGGCCCGTTTTTTGTGCGCATGACCTGGCACGCCGCCGGCACCTACCGCATTGGCGATGGCCGGGGCGGCGCGGGCAGTGGCTCGCAGCGCTTTGCGCCGCTGAACAGCTGGCCTGACAACGGCAATCTGGACAAAGCACGCCGCCTGGTGTGGCCCATCAAACAAAAATACGGCAAAAAGCTCTCGTGGGCCGACCTGCTGGTGTTGGCTGGTAACGTGGCCATGGACTCCATGGGCTTCAAAACCTTTGGCTTTGGCGGTGGCCGACCCGACATTTGGGAGCCTGAAGTTATTTACTGGGGTTCTGAGACCCAGTGGATGGGCAGCGACAAACGTTATTCGGGTGACCGCGTGTTGGAGCAACCCCTGGGTGCCACCCACATGGGCCTGATTTACGTGAACCCTGAAGGCCCCGAAGGCGTGCCAGACCCGCTGGGCAGCGCGCGCGACATTCGCGAAACCTTTGCCCGCATGGCCATGAACGACGAAGAAACCGTGGCCCTGACTGCCGGTGGCCACACCTTTGGGAAATCCCATGGCGCAGCCAACCCCGGCCAATATATAGGCCCCGAACCCGGGGGCGCGAGCCTGGAGAGTCAAGGGCTGGGCTGGAGCAACAGCTTTGGCAGCGGCAAGGGCGTGCACACGATCACCAGCGGCATTGAAGGCGCCTGGACCCACAACCCCATTCAGTGGGACAACGGCTATTTTGAAAACCTGTTTGGCCACGAGTGGGAGCTGACCAAAAGCCCCGCTGGTGCCCACCAGTGGACGCCTATCGGCATGTCAGCTGCGGGCACGGTGCCCGACGCGCACGACCCCGCCCTGCGCCACGCGCCCATGATGACCACCGCCGACATGGCCATGCGCATGGATCCGGTCTATGAAAAAATCTCGCGCCGCTTCATGGCCAACCCGGCCGAGTTTGCTGACGCTTTTGCCCGCGCCTGGTTCAAGCTCACCCACCGCGACATGGGCCCGAGGGTCCGCTACCTGGGCCCGCTGGTGCCCCAGGAAGTACTGATCTGGCAAGACCCGACACCTGCAGTTGACCACGCGCTGATAGACGCCACTGACATCGCTGCCCTGAAAGTCAGGCTGCTGGCCAGCGGCCTGTCAATTTCGCAGCTCGTCACCACCGCCTGGGCAGCTGCCAGCACCTTCCGCGCCAGCGACAAGCGCGGCGGCGCAAATGGTGCGCGCATTCGCTTGAGACCGCAGAAAGACTGGGAAGTCAATCAACCTGCCGGGCTGGCCAAAGTGTTGCCGGTGTTGGAAGCCATCCAGACCGAGTTCAATGCCACGCAAACCGGCGGCAAGAGAGTCTCGTTGGCTGACCTGATCGTATTGGGTGGCTGCGCTGCGGTCCAAGCCGCAGCAAAGAAAGGTGGCGTGGACGTGACCGTGCCGTTCACACCCGGTCGCACCGATGCGAGGCAAGATCAAACCGATGTGGAATCGTTTGCCGCCCTGGAGCCCGCTGCCGACGGTTT
>JAYUXO010000157.1:0-4549 GCA_043753505.1 Comamonadaceae bacterium | reverse complement strand
TTGTCATAAGGTGTGATGCCTGATGTCGTCATGACATAACTCCATTGCCTTTCGACAGTCAGCGTCCAAATGCCGTCCCGTGCAAGGTTTTTCTCCCTCGCCCCTTGGGGAGAGGGTTGGGGCCAGGGGGCTGCGCGACACAAAAGCGTAAGCACCATGAAGGCCCTCAGCCCTGCCCTCTCCCGCACGCGGGACAGGGTGCAAAACACGCGTCGTAACCGAAGTCGTCAGTGTTTCCATCATGGCACCACCAACCCCGCCGCGCGCAGCAGGTGGCAAGTGCGAATCAGCGGCAGGCCGATCAGGGCGGTGGGGTCGTCGCTGTCGATGGCCTGAAGCAGGCTGATGCCCAGGCCTTCGCTTTTGGCGCTGCCCGCGCAGTCATACGGTTGTTCGGCCAGCAGGTAGCGCTCGATTTCATCGTCACTCAAGTCACGAAACCGAACCCGCACGGCGGCCAGTTCGGTCTGCGCAAAACCCGTGTTGTGGCACACCACTGAAACCGCGGTTTGAAATACCACCGCCTGGCCGCGCATCTGGCGCAACTGCACCGTAGCACGTGCATGGTCACCGGGCTTGCCCAGGGGCTGGCCTGCCAGGTCAGCCACTTGGTCGGAGCCGATGACCACCGCCTGCGGGTGCTGCATCGCGACAACATGGGCCTTAGCCAAAGCCAGGCGCAAGGCCAGGTCTCTTGGGGTTTCGTCAGCGTGCGGGGTTTCGTCCACCTGCGGTGCCACCACCTCAAACGGCAGGCGCAAGCGGGTGAGTAACTCGTGACGGTAGCGGGAGGTTGAGGCGAGGATCAGCATGGTTTCAGTATTCTGCCGGGCCCCTTCCCCTGCTGGGGGAAGGAGCAAGACAAAGGGTCAACCAGAGCTGTCACCTTCCGACTCGGTACGGCTCGTCAAACACCACAAAATCCTGCTCCACCAGCGCATCGGCAACCCAGTCCTTGACGGCGGACAGCTCGCAGACACGGTTCACATACTCGGCAATGGTTTGCGGCACCGGCAGCGCATAGGTTTTCAGACGCATGCACACGGGTGCGAAGTAAGCATCGGCCACGCTGAAATCACCAAACAGCATCGGGCCACCGTGTGTGCTGAGCAAGCCTTCCCACATCTGCACGATGCGCTGCACGTCGCTGCGCACGGCCGGTTTGTCGCGCCACACGAGAGCCCCGATATCGGACAAATGCGCTTCAATATTCATCGGGCAATTGCCACGCAGGCCCGTAAAGCCACTGTGCATTTCGGCGCACACGCTGCGGGCGGTGGCGCGGGCGTTTAAATTGGTGGGCCAGAGGTTTTTGGCGGGGAATTTCTCGGCTGCATATTCGGCAATCGCCAGCGTGTCCCACACCGCCAGGTCACCGTCAACCAGTGCAGGCACACGGCCTGTGGGGCTGATGGGCGAAATGGTTTGCTTGAATTTGGAGTCGGCATCAAAACTGTCAAAACGCAGCATGACTTCTTCAAATTCAATGCCCGCCTGTTTGAGCAGCACCCAAGGGCGCATGGACCAGGAGGAGTAATTTTTATTGCCAATGTAGAGCTTGAGCATGATGCTTTCTTTCTGTAAGGGAAGCTGCAGATGCTAGGTTTTCACAGCAGGCGGATTGATGCAAAAAAACCCTTGCATTGATGCAGTTCAAAACCGCCCCGATGTCTTGCGCAGACCCTGCAGCGCACTGCGTGGCCCCGTACCGCCCGCGTCCACTCCCAGGTAGCCCCGGGCAATGCTCATCAATGGAGCGGCGGTGATGCCCAGTTGCGCCAACCCTGGCAGCGTGCCGCTGGCGACGTTGTCAGTGGCCAACGCGTCCAGGTTGTCGCGGCTCATCAGCGGCTGGCCGGGGGCCAGCTCCATGGCCAGCGCTTGCAAGCGACCCAGCGCCAATGGCAAATCCAGCACCGGGCGCGGGCAACCGGCCAAGGTGCCTGCCAACTGAACCAACTGCTTCAATGTGAAGACATCCGGGCCGCAGCCCTCGTAAATGCTGCTCAGGCCGCTATCATTTTTTAAACAATGCACCACGGCATCGGCTATGTCTTCCACCCACACAGGCTGCAGGCGGGCACTGCCACCGGCCAGCGGCATCACCGGGAAGATGCGCTGCAGCTGCGCAAACAGGTTCATGAATTTGTCTTCCGCGCCGAAAATCACGCTGGGGCGCAGCACCGTCAAATTCAAACCACCGCCTTGCAGCACCGCCTCACCTGCCGCCTTGCTGCGCTGGTACATCGCCTTTCCACTGGCACTGGCACCCAGCGCACTGATGTGCACCACGCGTCGTATGCCCGTGGCTTGGCAAGCCTGCACCAGCGTGCGCGGCAGGGCGACATGCGCTTTTTCAAACGCCGCCTCGTTGCCGTGCAGGATGGCCACCAGGTTGACCACGGCGTCGTGCCCCGGTAGTAGCCGGGTCAACGCGGCCAGGTCATGCACGTTGGCTTGCACCAGTTCCACACGCGGGAGCATTTGCAAGGACTTGGCCTCGCCGGGCTGCCTGCTGGGTATGGTGACTTGCCAACCCAGACGCACCAGTTTTTCGCAGATGTGGCGGCCCACGAAACCCGTGCCGCCAAGGATGAGGATTTTTTTCATGGGTCGAATTTAACGCCATGGGTTTGACAAATGACGGTAAGCGGTCAATTGGTGCCCTGAAAATGTCAATATGACTCTTTCATTCACCTATCCCTTGGCGCTGGCCGCTCTGCTGGTCATGCCCGCAGCCGCCGCACAAACGCCCATTTGCAGCAAATTCCCGACCCTGGGCGCCCAAACCCAGGCGGGCTGGTGTGCCGACATTGTGAGCACCGCCGCTTTGGGCCTGCGCATGCCACGCACCGTGTTGTGGCTGGCAAAAAAAGACGGCATCGACGAGTTGCTGGTGGTCGATATGGGCAGCTGGGAGCCCAACCGGGGCCGCTTGCTGGCGGTGTCGGTCAACACCGCTCAGGGCACCGCCACCGCGCGCGAGCTGCTCAAGGGCCTGGACAGACCGCACGGCCTGCGCCTGGGGCCTGATGGGCGGATTTATTTGGGCGAGGCTTCGCGCATTTCGCGCTTTCCCAAGCCGGGCACCGATGCAGTCGCTCTGGAACCTGTGGTGAGCGATTTGCCCCTTGATGGCCGCCACCCGTTGAAAGAATTCGTATTCGGTGCCGACAAGTCGCTGTACATCAACGTGGGTGCTGCCACCGACCGCTGTGAAAAAAAGGCCAGTGTGGGTGCCAACGGCGCACCTGACTGCCCCGAGATGACGAGCCCCAAGCCCCAGGCGGCTGTGTATGTGGCCCGTTTCGAGTGGCCGCAAGGCAAGCTGACCAGCCTGACGCCGTTTGCCACCGGCCTGCGCAATTCCATGGCGCTGGCAGCACACCCGTCGGGCAACATTTTTCAGGCCGAAAACAACATCGATTTCCCCGAAGAAACCTTCCCTGCCGAAGAAATTAACAAATTGGTCGCTGGAGGCCATTACGGCTGGCCTGGCTGCGTGGAAAACCGCAAACCCCTGGCTGGCTTCAATGCCGCCGCGTGCGCCAAAACCCTGGCCCCGGCAGCCTTGTTACCTGCCCACGCCGCCCCACTGCACATGCAATACAGCCTGACCGCTTTCGTGCCCGGCCAGGCAACGCAGCGGAGCGGCTTGCTGGTCAGCTTTCACGGCTACCGCGCAAGCGGCCAGCGCTTGGTGCGCTACGACACACAGGCCGATGGCACGCCGGTGGGAGCGCCTGTGGAGTTACTCCATGACCCGGGGCCGGGAAAAGGCACCGAAGGCGGTAAAAACGCGCGCAAACCGGGTGGGCCCGTGGGCTGGGCAGAAGATGACAAGGGGCATTTGTGGATAGCCGATGACCGCAACCGGTGGCTGGTGTGGTTGCACCGGGGGCAGTAGTCAATTAGATTACAGCTGTTGCAACGCTACTGAATCAATAGCTGCTTGAGCAGTATCTGAAAGGGCTACAGCCTGAAATAGCGTAAATCAGGTGCGAAAATGATGTCAAATCACCATTTCAGGACACGGTCGTCGCGGTTCGCGGTTCGCGAGCAACACCGACGAAATGGTGCCCTGACCCCATTTTTTTAGCCTCCGTAGCGAGGAAGCCCTCGCGTGCAGATGCTTTGTAGTCTCTGGCAACGCCGCAATGGGGGTCACAGAGCCCGGTTTCGTATCAGGTGCGCGTGCTTCGGATAGACGGTGTCCTGCACAGGGATCCGACCCCCATTGCTTATCCCGTCTACAACGCGAACTCCGCGACCCACCAATACAAAAAAAAACCGCACCGATCTACGGGATGTCTTTATTCACCGGCGCAGCCGCTTCATCCCGAGGCCCCACCATCCCCAGACGTGCTTTTAAAGACTGCGGTTGCCCGGTCACGATGGCCGCATAGCTGGTGGTGTTGGCCAGCACCTTTTTCACATAGTCCCGCGTCTCCGCAAACGGCACGTTTTCAGCCCAGGCAGCCGCTTCCATTTGCGATCCATTGCGCCAGACACGCGGACGACCTGGCCCTGCGTTGTAAGCCGCTGCCGC
>JAYUXO010000156.1:0-11100 GCA_043753505.1 Comamonadaceae bacterium | reverse complement strand
GCTTTCCGGCCTACAAAAAGAATACAACAACGGCGAGCCCGACAAGTTGGGCCCCGAGACCCGCAACCACCAGAAATGGCTGGACCGCGTGGCCGATTTGAAGGCCAGTATTGCCCGCATGGAAAGCGACATTGGCGGCATCAGGCGCGAGCTGGGCCGCGCCTCCCGCTAGCCCGATCAGCCGTTAAGCAACAGCTGATAAACAGTGGCCAAAAAATCAGTCGCCAAGACTGATGGCATTTCTGTCAGCGCTCCCGCTGCAGCCGATTTCCAATCATTCGATTTACTGGCCACGCTGGTGGCGGTGGTGCACCGCAATGGCTGCGTAATCTTTGCCAATTCGGCGCTGGAAGACGCATTGGGCATCTCGCGGCGGGTGATTGAAGGCTCGCACTTGCCAGACTGCTTCACCGCGCCGCATACCCTGCACAACGCACTGGAAGCTGCGGGCAACAACGCCTTTGCCGCCCTGCGTTATGACGCCTGGCTATTGCGCCCCGGCCATGAGCCCATGCCGGTGCATGTGCTGGTGGCACAAACAGACCACAGCGACCAGATGGTGGTGGAACTGCTCCCGCTGGAAGCCCAGGCCAAACAAGATCGCGAAGAGCGTCTGGTCGACCAGGCGCAGGCCAACAAAGAGCTGATTCGCAACCTCGCCCACGAAATCAAGAACCCGCTGGGCGGCATACGCGGAGCGGCGCAGTTGCTTCAAATGGAAATTGATGCCAGCCTGACCGAATACACGCAGGTCATCATTCACGAAGCTGATCGCTTGCAAACCCTGGTGGACCGTTTGCTGGCCCCGCACCGCAAGCCGCATGTGGTGGGCGATGTGAACATTCACGAGGTGTGCGAGCGGGTGCGATCGCTCATCCTGGCCGAGTTTCCCAAAGGCCTGCGAGTGGTGCGCGAGTACGACATTTCCATTCCCGAGTTTCGCGGTGACCGCGAGCAACTGATTCAGGCTGTGCTTAACATCGCGCAGAACGCTTGCCTTGCCCTGGCCGATCGGCGGGCGGCGGGTGACGCGCAACTGAGCTTTCGCACCCGTATTGCCAGACAGATTACTTTTGGTAAGCAGCGCTACCGACTGGCACTGGAATTGCGTGTATCAGACAACGGGCCCGGTGTGCCGGACTCCATCAAAGACCGTATTTTTTTCCCGCTGGTGTCGGGCAGAGAAGGTGGCTCTGGGTTGGGGCTGACGCTGGCGCAAACCTTTGTGCAGCAGCACCACGGCCTGATCGAGTGCGACAGCGTGCCGGGTAAGACAGATTTCAAAATTCTGATCCCCCTGCCGTAACACACGTTGGTGTCGTCGCGCGCTTCGTGGATCAAACCAGGGTGAATGATGAAGCCGATTTGGATAGTAGACGACGACCAGTCGATTCGCTTTGTGCTGGAAAAAGCGCTGCTGCGTGAAGACCTGCCCACCCGCAGCTTCACCAACGCCCGCGACGTGCTGGCTGCGCTGGACGCCGCCAACGACGACGAGCTGGGCAACCAGGGCCCGCAGATTCTGGTCAGCGACATCCGCATGCCGGGTGCCTCGGGTCTGGACTTGCTGGCCAAGATCAAAGCCAAACACCCCGGTCTGCCCGTCATCATCATGACGGCGTTTTCGGACCTGGACAGTGCCGTATCGGCCTTTCAGGGCGGCGCGTTCGAGTATCTGCCCAAGCCGTTTGATCTGCCTAAAGCCATTGAGCTGATTCGCCGCGCCGTGCAGGAAAGCCAGCGCGAGGAAGTGGCCGAGGAGCGCATGACCGCGGCGCCCGAAATGCTGGGCCAGGCACCGGCCATGCAAGATGTTTTTCGCGCCATCGGCCGACTCTCGCAAAGCAACGTGACGGTGATGATTACCGGCGAATCGGGTTCCGGCAAAGAGTTGGTGGCCCGCGCGCTGCACAAGCATTCCCCGCGCGGCGGCGATCGTGGCGGGCCGTTTGTGGCTATCAACACCGCTGCCATTCCCAAAGACCTGCTGGAAAGCGAACTGTTTGGCCACGAGCGCGGCGCATTCACCGGTGCACAAACCATGCGCCGTGGCCGCTTCGAGCAGGCAGACGGCGGCACCCTGTTTCTGGACGAAATTGGCGACATGCCGTTTGATTTGCAAACCCGCTTGCTACGTGTTTTGTCTGACGGCCATTTCTACCGCGTGGGCGGCCACAGCGCTGTCAAAACCAATGTGCGCGTGATTGCCGCCACCCACCAGGACCTGGAGCAGCGCGTCAAAGATGGTGGCTTTCGTGAAGATCTGTTTCACCGCCTGAACGTCATTCGCCTGCGCCTGCCCCGCCTCTCAGACCGCCGCGAAGACGTGCCTATGCTCACGCGCCATTTTCTGCAGCAAAGCGCCAAGCAACTGGGCATAGACCCCAAACGCATTGCCGACACCGCGCTGGCCCAGCTCGGTAACTTTGCCTTTCCCGGCAACGTGCGCCAGCTGGAAAACATCTGCCATTGGCTTACCGTCATGGCACCGTCGCAGGTCATTGAAGCCAAAGACCTGCCGCCCGAGGTGCTGGCCGGCCAGACGATTGCGGCTGTTGCATATGCGGCCACCGGTGCGCAGGCCGCAGTTGCCACCGTTGCTGTGGCCCAACCCGCTTTTCAGGCGCACAACCTGCCGCCTGTTATTGAGCCAAGCACCGCCTTGGACCCCGTAGTCTCACAGGTACCACCTACCCTTACAAACGCTTGGGAAACCGGCCTGGAACAAGAAGCGCAAGCCCTGCTGGCCGCCGGCCGCACCGATGTATGGGACGAACTGACCCGCCGCGTCGAATCCAGCCTCATCCGCACCGCCCTGGTCGCCACTCGCGGCCGCCGCATCGAAGCCGCTCAAAAGCTGGGCATCGGCCGCAACACCATTACCCGCAAAATTCAGGAGTTGGGGTTGAAGTGAAGCAAACAATCCAAGTGCCCAAGCCGTGCCTAAAGATGTTCCAGTTATGAGTCCGCTGATTCAAATAGGCTATCAGCCCTTGAAAAGACTGCTCAAGCAGCTACTAAAATAATAGCAAAGGCATCATGCGTCAGTCCATCTGCTCGCGCAAAGCCCTGGCTTTGTTTTGATAGAACGCGGCTGACGCCTTGTTACCCGCTTTGGCCAGGCGACCTGCTGTTTGCTTCGCTGCTTTTTCAGCCTCGGCAAACGCACTGACAAACACCTGCCGATCATCAGAGACCAGCGGTTTCCCGTCGGCAAACTGGCCAGCCACGTAGCCATCGGGTTGATCCACCACGCCTAGATCGGGGCTGCCGTTTTTTAGACGCCCGAAGTAGATGCGCTTGACCGACGCGCCGCTGTACTCCTTCAAAACACCCAAGCCATCGGCCTGACCCGCTTTGCATTCGCCATCCCACCGCGTGGAGCCCGCAACCCATCCTTGCGGAGCAGTGAAATTGCAGCGTGGCTGCGCTGCAATGCTCGTTGCCAGACCCCACCAGGCAAGCCCGATGACAGACAGTTTCAACACCCAACTCAGTTTGCGCATGTCGCTGGTTCCCTTAACGAATGTTGCCTGCCCACTGCGTAATGAGTGAGCGGCTGGCTTCAAAGTGCATGGCGTCCTCGGTGCGAAACGCTGCACCCCAGTACCACCCATTCTGGTTCATGATCGATGCCATCAGCGTCAGGCCCACCTGCACCCTGCTGTCGCCGCGACGATCCAGCACGCCGTTGAGTGTGAAGTCAATGGCCGTACCCCACGAGTGATTCGAAATGCCGGTGGCTGAGCCACGGATCAGGCGGCAGCACAACATGCCAGCCGTTCCGAGCGCGGCATAAACGTCGGGTTGTTGCTGCTGGATCTGGGCCATGGCAGTCGTGAGGCTTTGTACCGCGGGGGTCAAACCGGTTACCCGGAAGCGGCCCAGTGAACCGGTGGTGACATGGCGACGCAAAACAGCGTTGGTCATCGGCTGGCAGTCGCTGTTGTAGCTCTCGCGTGGGTTGCCCAGTTGCTGAACCATAAATGACGGCGACACGGCGATTAAGCCTTGATTGATGGTCCCGGCCGCTGGCCTTGGCACCAGTGCTGTAAGCCCCTGAGCGGCGCTGGCGGGGGCGGCCGGTCTGGCTGGAACCGGTGCCGGACGTGTGCTTGCCGGGGTGGTTTGCGAGCCATTCAGGCGCTGCAACGTCGTTCCGTTGGGGTCTACGCGGCCATCGGGACGGGACAGAAACCGGGCTTGGAAATCCAGAATGGCGCGCACCGTGCGGGGGCCGCACAGACCGTCAACACGGCCCAAACTCATGCCCTGACGCGTCAACAGTTGTTGAACGGTAATGACGTCTTGACGCTGATTGCGTCCTGAAGCACCCACAGATTGAGATATTTGCGCCATAAGAGCCATTCCTTTGAGGTAAAGACCAGACAGTTGACATGCAGTGCACCCTGGAGCACTTGCCTTGTTTGTGCAAGCCGATTGCACTGGTCAATGACCCTCTCGACTTGATGGCCTCGAATTTAACCGTGCTGATACGCCATCGATGTGAATAAAACCCGTATTGACGCGTTGAGGTAATTCTTATGAATTAATTACATCTGGCGTTTGGGACCGTACCACCCCTGACACATCAGCGCAATGCTGGGGTGTTAATCCTGGCCGCAGGACTGCAGTCGAGCCATGCGCACGAAGATGCTGTCGCGCCCGTTCTGGCTGGATCTCAAGCGGCAGGTTTGATTCTGTTCTGTTTGACATACTCGTTGTACTGCGTCAGCGGTATCGCGGTAGACCCCGCTGCACCGTTCTCGTCCGTCCAACTCAAGGTGGCGCTGTCGGCAGACAAGTCCACCTCCACCGCCCCCTTCGGAATCTCAAGCGGCGGGCCATCGCCCGCGCGGTAGGTCACGTGGTCGGTAATGGTTGCATGTTGGGTCATGGTGGTTTCCTGCGTGTTGCGTAGGCATTCATTACAGGCAACAGGCACGCTGCCGTCTGTCAGACAACACACCGCGTGCGCGTCGAGGTACACCTGGGTGGGTTGAAGGCGCAGGCAAAACCCGCCGCCTGCCAGGCCAGCGCGTTCAGCTGTGGATAGTTGGCCAGCACCACGACTGATTCGAAGACGGCACTTGCATTTCTATGATTTCTATGCCAAAACTGCCTCCAGCCCTTGTCAATACTGCTCAAGAAGCTATGAAAAGAAGAGCAAAAAGCGAAGAGTTTCATGCAACCAACAAGCGGTACATCGTGCGCGCCGTGCTCGTTTTGCGTGGGCATGCTGGTATCGTGATTGCTCAATGCAACCCACTGCACCTGCACCCAAAACCAGATCAACGGGAGATCCATGGCCACCAACACCAACCAGAAACTTGCCGTCTTGATCGACGCCGACAACGCGCAGGCGTCGGTCATTCAAGAGTTGCTGGCTGAGGTGTCGCGCTACGGCACGGCCACCATCAAACGTGCTTATGGCGACTGGACCACAACCCACCTGAAAGGCTGGAAAGAGGTGCTGCACCGCATGGCCATTCAGCCCATCCAGCAGTTCAGCTACACCACCGGCAAAAACTCCACGGACGCGTCACTCATCATCGACGCCATGGATGTGCTGCACACCGGCAGCGTGGACGGTTTCTGCCTGGTCAGCAGCGACAGCGACTTCACCCGCTTGGCCACCCGCATTCGCGAGGCCGGGTTGGTGGTCTATGGCTTTGGTGAACGCAAAACGCCCGAGCCGTTTGTGGCAGCGTGTGACAAGTTTATTTACACGGAAATTTTGCGGGCTGAGCCCGAAGAACATCAGGTGACGGCGGCTGCCGATTTGCGCAAATTGCAGCCCATGTTGATAGCCGCCGTAGATGCGAACGCGCGGGACGACGGATGGGCTGCACTGGGCGGCGTAGGCAGCCACATCAGCAAAATTCAACCAGCCTTTGATCCTCGCAACTACGGGTTCAACAAGCTGAGCGAATTGGTGCGCAGTTTGAAATACCTGGAGTCCAAAGAAGTGCCCACGACGCGGCCAGATGGCGTGACACAGGTCAATGTACATATCCGACACAAGCGCGTTGCGCATTTGATGTAAGTCGAAGTGCAGTTTTCCAGGACTTTCAGACCAGTAACCCAAGTCAATACTGCTCAACTAGCTACGAAATATGTAGCAAAAAAATCTGTCGAACTCATACCGCCAACGCCTCGAGCAGCACCGGCTCGCGAAAACGGGGTGGCAGGCTGTTGGGCGTGAGCACGTCGACATCCATGCCTAGCAGCTGCTTCAATTCAAACCGTATGGCACCAATGTCCATCAGCGTGGTCTGGGGCGTGGGCTCCACCAACAAATCCAAATCGCTACCGGTCATGTCGTCGCCATGCAGCGCCGAACCAAATACCCGCACACCACTCACCCGGTGGCGCATAGCAATCTCGCGGATCTGTGTGCGGTGAAGGTTCAGGGCTTGAGAGGGGCGCATGGGGCTGAGTGTAATGCCAGTGCTTTTAAATGCATAAATGGCTTCCAGCCCTTTTAAATACTGCTCAAGCAGCTATTAAAAGAAGAGCAAATCTCTACCTGAGTTCGTCCAACGCCGACTCACGAGCGTCCCACAAAAAGGCACGTGGATCACGCTGCATAGACGACCTCGCGACGGTGGTTGATGCTGGCCAGCACGTAAGGGTTGCGCACCGCGCCGGGCTCCACCAAATCCACACCTCGCCCGAGCAAAGCTTCCAGCGCAGCCTTGGCACCGAAGAATGTGCCCAGCCCTGGCTGCACGTCTGGCGCAAACTCCACCAAAAAGTCTGCATCACTGCGCTCAGGGTCAAAATCATCCGCCCGTGCTGCAGAGCCGAAAACCTCCAGGCGGCGAATGCGGTAGCGCTGGCAAATGGCGGAAATACTGGCGCGGTGTTATGCGATGGCGGGGTGCATGGCTGAAGTTTAGGGGTGCGGTGCAGTGACACGGCAAAACCGCTGCCAGCCCTTTTTAATACTGTTCAAGCAGCTATTGAAAGAAGAGCAAATGCACTTTAAACCTGTGCCTTGCGACGCACGACCGCAGTAGGTGCTTTGACGGGCTTTTCAACTATTACCGGCACTTTTAACCCAAACGCCTCAGCCATACGCTGCGCATGATTTGCAGACAATGCCAATGCTCTGTCCAAATCTTTGGGCGACGGTACTAAGAGATTGCCAGGCGTTTTCGCAGCTTGAGCCATTTTTTTGGTTCCTTGATTTCCAGGTTATTACCCTTTTGTGTCGCCAGCAGACAGGCCTTGCCCATAACCGAATTGTCAAATACAAGCCAACGTTCAGCCAGCAGCGTGTATAGCGAAAAGAAATTATGCAGACTGCGGACAAAGCGGCGGCGTGGAATGTCTGTCGCTACGTCATGCCCTTGTGTTGTGATGCTCAGCGCAGGCAGGGATGAACGGCCTGTAATACTAACTTCAAGGTATTTTTTTGACAAACCGAGCATGTTTAACTTTTTTCTCAAATTTTTCAAAAACACTTTGGTGTGTTGTAGCTACTGATTCAACTAGCTGTGCAAACTTATCAATTGCAGCGTCCACACTTGCGGTTGAACTCACTCGATTCTCAACCGATTCATGTAAGTTCTTCGCAAAGGCCACAGTAGAGTGTATTACAGGGAGCCAAATTTGAACTCCAGATTTAGGTGATGTCTTTGCAATAAAAGAAAGTGCAAATTTGTTTGGTATAGGTTTATCTAATATGGTTTCAATGCATTATGAAATTGCCGCAGCGTACAAAAGCGTTGAGCCAGATATTCGAAAAAAATCAAGCTGTTTTTTTTCAGAATCTTTTAATCCCATTTCCGTACCTAATTTTTCGCTTAAATCGACTTTCACGCGCTCAATGGCGCGCAACAAGCTGTAGGTAAAAACAATATGTCCACCGCTAGTGTCATCGTTGAAATATCTCGAATAAATTGCATCGTTTTTCCAGATTTCTGTTTTTTTGTTATACGCTGTAATTGGATCACCATGAAATGCTGCCAGTGCTTGGCCCACAGTGTAGGACGGCAACAATGATGCGCGTCGTTTAATAGCATCTCCAGTGCCACCACGGCGGCCACCTTCGTACACTGCATCTGGAATCAGTGCAATTTCTTTTTTCAATCGCTTTTGAACAGAATCCGTACTTCGAAAATCTGATGCAGTAACTTCATTTTGGCTATTGTTATAACGAACAATATCTTGAATCAATGTGTTATCACTAGTTGAGATAAATCTTACTGAAACAAATGCTGAATCGGTTGGTGGTTTTACCAGGCTGCCAATCGCACCGGTTGTTTGTGCACCATTAACTATTGACATTCCAGACACTTCTAGCAAATTTTTTCCATCAACAGCTATGGATTTTGCTTTGTGTGTGAGGACAGTTAAGCCGTTGTTTAGGACCCAGAAATCACTTGGTGCTGTCGTAATACTCTGTTTGATTCCATAATTTATATTAGAGTCGCTAGCACGAGAGCCTAAATAATCTCGTACGTTGGCTGAAAATAGTTTGACTCCGTAATTAGAAAAAGCCTTGTGGAGTTCTTTTGCTGGTATCGCGGTAATGTATGCAGACCAATTGTCTTCTTCGAGTTCAAAACCACCCGAACAAGCAAACCTAAAAATGTCATTAACAATAATAGGAGATTCAGTCTCCAAATACCATTCGCTTAAAGTATTGCTGCCTACCTCCTTTACTGACTGTATAATTTTAGAGTCTTTGAAATTGCTTTTAAGCGCAGCCCTTAGGGTGTGATCAACGGTTTCAAGTTCAACGAAAACATTATTAGATTCTGGGCAGTTGTGTACATACCAAACATGCAAGTTAGAAATCGTGCCATTTTTCAAGCCATCTCGCAATCGGAGTGCGTGCGACTGAATTTCAATAGGCAATTTGAGGACAGGGGTGTTAAGTAGCCACCCAACTGCTGTATTAAGATCACTTGCTTTTGTGGCTGGTGCTTCAATTCTGTTCTTCCTGGATTTATAAGCTTGTATTATTACTGCCAATTTTTGTTCTTCGTCAATATAAATGGCATCAATCTTTTTGTCACTTGCTCCATCGACAATTGCTTCTGTTCCAGTTGACTCCAAATCATCGATTCCGAACTTTAACGCGAGTGCAAATAATGCAATGGCGTTATCGCCAAATTTTGTTAAATCATCTCGTTCGGTAAGCGCAGCTTCCCAGGCTGGGGTGGGTTTGTCGTCGATTATATTTTTGATCACTTTTTGCTTTCATTTATATGAAAATTCAGTTTAGCCCGCTATTGAAGCCGCCTCAGTTGAATTGTTAAACACTTTTTTAAGAATCTGTGGCTGCTGCTCTGTGATTGTGATAAAGGTTCGCGCTGCACCGGAAGACTGTCTGCGGCCTTTGCTCCCAATCTTGTAGGGTGCCCGCTGATACGCCGAGCAGGCTGGCAAATTGCGATTGAGTCAGGGCAGATTTCATGCGGGCCATGACGACATGAGGGACTTCAATTTTGGGAACCACTCGGCCTTTGCCGACTTTCACTTCGCGCACTGATTGCAGCAATTCGGCGCTTATGTCGCGTGTGCGTCGCGTTCGCGTAGTTGCTTGTCAGTCATGGGTATGGCTTAACTCCAGTTCTTGCTGTTGCCATTTCACGCAACCTTCTTCAAGCTGAGTTTTACGGTGTAACCCAACTGCGCCGCTACATTAACCAGTGCATCCAGCGTGAATTTTTGGGTGCGGCCTTTGACCAGATCATTCATGCGGGGTTGTGTAATGCCCGCGCGTTTGGCAGCTTCCGCCTGGGTGATGTTCAGTTTGTCTATTACCTTGCGGATGTGTACGACGAGGTCTGCACGCAGCAACAGGTTTTGTGCCTCGGCCTCCGGAAAGCCCAGGTCACGAAAAATATTGTCACTGCCAACGACGATGTTCAGTTTGTCGGTCATGGTTTTCTTTCGTTAAGCAAGGCGGTGTAGCGTTTCTTTGCCATCTCCAGATCAGGGGCTGCCGTCTTGGCAGTCTTCTTGATAAATGAATGCAGCACATAAACAGATTCGGAGAATTTGGCGACGTAGATCACTCGGTACTGGTTGTCCAAACGTACTCTGATTTCATACACACCTGCACCCACTGTCGGCATGGGTTTGAAGTCGCTGGGCATCAATCCACGCTGTACGAACAGGAGCTGTTGACCGATCAGATTGCGGACCTCAGGTGGAAACTCGCGAACAGCGTTCAATGAAGTTCCCAACCACTGCACGCGTTTCAGTTTATATCTGTTCTGATAATTTACGAGTCAATTTATTTACTTCCCCCACGAATCTTTCAACCCCACCGCCAGGTTAAACACCAGCTCCCCCCCCGCCACATGATCCACCCGATCCGCCGCAAAGTACCCGTGCCGCTCAAACTGAAACTTCTCGTCGGCCTGCGCAGTCGCCAGCGATGGCTCGACCATGGCTTGGATGGTTTTCAGGCTGGTGGGGTTGAGACTTTCCAGAAAGTCTTTGCCGCCCGCATCGGGTTGGGCTTCGTTAAACAAACGGTCGTACAGGCGCACTTCGGCGGGCAGGGCGTCGGCCACCGCTACCCAGGTGATGACGCCTTTGACTTTGATGGCGTCGCTGCCGGGGGTGCCGCTTTTGGTGTCTTTTAGCACGGTAGCCCTTATGGATATTGCTGGGGCAGCTCCTGAATCAATAGCGTCTTGCGTGGTGCCTTCGGCGTAGTCGGCACCTTGTACCTCGATCACGTAGCCGTATTTCAGGCGGACTTTGTTGCCTGGTGTCATGGAGCCGTCTGCGGTGCGCTGTGGCGGGTAAAGCCTGAAGAAGCCCTTGCTGGGCACGGCTTGGTAGTCGCTGCGTTCGATCCACACTTCTTTGCCGATGGTGAAGTTGCGCTTGCCCAGCTCTGGCAGGTGGGGGTGCACGGGGGCGGTGCAGGGTTCCCGGTGGTCGGCGGTGCCGAAGGCTTCTTCCCAGTTGGTGAGGATGAGCTTGACGGGGTCGAGCACGGCCATAGCGCGGGGGGCTGATACGTCCAGCGTTTCGCGCAGGCAGCCTTCCAGGGTGCTGTAGTCGATCCAGCTATCGCTCTTGGTCACGCCGATGCGCTCGCAGAACAGCTGCAGCGCAGCGGGGGTG
>JAYUXO010000155.1:0-4554 GCA_043753505.1 Comamonadaceae bacterium | reverse complement strand
TTGTCTGCTTGATTCCAGAGTTTCTGATTCTGAACTACAACGTCCCGTTTAACTTTGGCGGAACCTCGTTGCTGATTATTGTGGTTGTGACTATGGACTTCATGTCGCAAGTGCAAAATTACATGATGTCGCAACAATATGAATCCTTGCTGAAAAAAGCAAATTTCAAATCATCTTAAAGTTTGGACTTTGTGAAACGATTCTTGTGAAGTCTATAGTGTGAAGTTGAATTCAGGAGTGTGAAATGAGAGTCTCTGCCTCAGTTAAGAAAATTTGTCGCAACTGCAAAATCATACGTCGTAATGGGGTGGTGCGTGTTATCTGCACTGATCCTCGGCATAAGCAGCGGCAAGGTTGATTGAATCGTCATCTAGGATATAGATAAATATGGCACGCATCGCTGGTATTAACATCCCTCCGCACAAACATGCGGAAATAGGACTAACTGCTATTTTTGGCATTGGTCGCACACGAGCTCGCAAAATTTGTGAAGCTTGTAATATCGAATATTCTAAAAAAGTGAAAGATCTTACGGACGGAGACCTTGAGAAAATTCGCGATCAGATTGCATTGATCACGATAGAGGGTGATTTACGTCGCGAGACAACCATGAACATCAAGCGGTTGATGGATATTGGTTGTTACCGCGGTTTCCGTCATCGCCGGGGACTCCCAATGCGCGGTCAACGCACCAGGACTAATGCGCGCACTCGTAAGGGGCCGCGTAAAGCAGCAGCCTCGCTTAAGAAATAACGCTAAGGAATTTGAGATATGGCAAAAGCACCAGCAAGTACCGCAGCCCAACGTGTGCGTAAGAAAGTACGAAAGAATGTTGCGGATGGCGTGGCTCACGTGCATGCGTCATTCAATAATACAATTATTACGATTACAGACCGTCAGGGGAATTCTCTGTCTTGGGCATCCTCAGGCGGTCAAGGATTCAAAGGTTCGCGTAAGTCCACCCCATACGCAGCGCAAGTTGCGTCTGAAGTGGCAGGTCGTGCAGCTATTGAGCAGGGTATTAAAAATCTCGATGTCGAGATTAAAGGCCCTGGCCCTGGTCGCGAATCTTCGGTTCGCGCCTTGGCTGCTTTAGGTATACGGATTACATCAATTGCTGACGTAACACCGGTTCCTCACAATGGTTGTCGGCCGCAAAAGCGTCGACGCATTTAATTGTTAGTAAGCCCACCGCCGGATGCTTGAGAGCAGATGGCTCCCACAATATTTGGTTGTGGCAGTTGATATAAAGGAAGTTCCGTGGCACGTTATTTAGGCCCAAAGGCCAAGCTATCCCGCAGGGAAGGTACCGATCTGTTTTTGAAAAGTGCACGCCGCTCGATCGCAGATAAGGTTAAATTTGACTCAAAACCTGGCCAACATGGCCGCACGTCTGGTCAGCGCACTTCTGATTTTGGCTTGCAGCTTCGTGAAAAGCAAAAAGTTAAAAGGATGTATGGCATTCTAGAACGTCAGTTCCGCCGCTACTTTGCTGAGGCTGACAGGCGCAAGGGAAACACAGGTGCCAATTTGCTGTTTATTCTCGAATCCCGCTTGGATAACGTAGTTTATCGAATGGGTTTCGGTTCGACCCGTGCTGAGGCGCGGCAGTTGGTTTCGCACAAAGCAATTGTGGTGAACGGACAGTCAGTAAACATACCTTCTTATCTTGTAAAAACAGGCGATGTGGTTGCCGTGCGAGACAAGTCGAAGAAACAGAATCGCGTGGCTGAGGCATTGCAGCTTGCCCAGCAGGTTGGTATTCCGACGTGGGTCGAAGTTAACGCTGAAAAAGCAGAGGGTGTGTTTAAGAAAGTACCAGACCGCGACGAATTTGCTGCTGATATCAACGAATCGCTAATAGTCGAGTTGTATTCTCGCTAAGTAAATACACTGTTAGATCTTGTTCCTACCCGCACAGCGGAGTAGGTGCTTCACCAGCCTTATCGGTTTAACGAACCGAGGGTATTGAGAGGAAGACTGAATGCAAACCAACTTGCTAAAACCTAAATCTATTAATGTGGATCAGCTGGCTTTAAATAAGGCTAGAGTGACACTGGAGCCATTTGAACGAGGCTATGGGCATACGCTGGGAAATGCTTTGCGCAGAGTCTTACTGTCATCTATGGTGGGGTACTCCGCTACAGAGGTGACGATTGCAGGAGTTCTGCATGAGTATTCGTCAATAGATGGGGTACAAGAGGACGTTATAGGCATATTATTGAATTTGAAGGGCGTAGTATTCAAGCTGCATAATCGGGATGAAGTCACCTTGAGCTTGCGTAAAGATGGTGATGGCGTAGTAACTGCTGCAGACATCCAGACGCCGCACGATGTTGAAATCGTTAATCCCGACCATGTGATTGCTCATTTGTCGCAGGGTGGCAAGATAGACATGCAAATCAAGGTTGAAAAAGGCCGTGGGTATGTTCCCGGCACGATGCGCCGTTACGGCGATGAGCCGACCAAATCGATTGGTCGAATCGTATTGGATGCATCTTTCTCTCCCGTCAAGCGGGTCAGTTACACAGTTGAGAGCGCCCGCGTGGAGCAACGAACTGACTTAGACAAGTTGGTGGTGGAGATTGAAACCAACGGCGCGATCAGTGCTGAAGATGCTGTCCGAGCATCTGCCAAAATTCTGGTGGAGCAATTGGCAGTGTTTGCCCAGTTGGAAGGAAGTGAGTTGGCCGCGTTCGATATGCCGGTTCAACGTGCTTCGCAGCAATTTGACCCGATTTTGCTACGCCCGGTCGATGAATTGGAGTTGACGGTACGTTCTGCTAATTGTTTGAAAGCCGAGAATATTTACTATATTGGCGATCTGATTCAGCGCACTGAAAATGAGTTACTGAAAACGCCCAATTTGGGACGGAAGTCTCTTAATGAGATTAAAGAAGTGCTTGCGTCACGTGGCTTGACATTAGGTATGAAACTCGAAAGCTGGCCACCGGCTGGGTTGGACAAACGCTAATTGATTTGAGATAACTACTCTGTGCATCAAACAGTACCTGGTACGGCTGTTTGCTAATAATGAAAGGTAAGCATAATGCGACACGGACATGGACTTCGTAAACTAAACCGCACCAGCGAGCACCGTCTCGCCATGCTGCGCAACATGATGAACTCGTTGATCGAGCACGAAGCAATCAAAACCACCCTGCCAAAGGCGAAAGAACTTCGTCGCGTTGTGGAACCTATGATTACGCTCGGTAAAGAGCCAACGCTGGCGAATAAGCGCCTAGCATTTAATCGTTTGCGCGATCGTGACAATGTTGTCAAGCTGTTCGCTGAATTGGGCCCTCGTTATCAATCGCGCCCAGGTGGTTATACCCGCATATTAAAAATGGGTTTTCGTGTCGGTGACAATGCTCCAATGGCGTTGGTTGAATTAGTTGACCGTCCATCGGTATCGGATTCAATTGAAGACACGGACGCCCCATAACTATATATAATTCAAGCATATCGCGCGATGGAGCAGCCTGGTAGCTCGTTGGGCTCATAACCCAAAGGTCGCAAGTTCAAATCTTGCTCGCGCAACCATTTTAAAGTCAACTTTTGCCATTTGACTTGTTTATTTAACGCCCACGTCTGTGGGCGTTTTTCTTTGATGACTGAAACTCTGATCCTGACGCTTTATTGTCCTGATCGTCCAGGCATTGTGCATGCCGTGTCTGGCTTCTTGTTACACCGGGGTTGCAACATTGAAGAGGCTGCGCAGTTCAACGACGACCACACAGGGTTGTTCTTCATGCGGGTTCAGTTTGCGGGTGTCGTAATTTCGATGGATGATTTTCAGTCTGAACTGGCACTGCTGGCACAGTCGCTGGGCCTGATCTGGCGGCTGCATCGCGCTCAAGCCTTGATGCGGACGGTGCTGATGGTCAGTAAGGAGGGTCATTGCCTGAACGACCTGTTGTTTCGCTGGAAGTCAGGTTTGTTGGCACTGGACATTCGGGCCATTGTGAGTAATCACCGAGACTTTTACCAACTGGCGGCGAGCTACAACGTGCCGTTTCACCATCTGCCGGTTACCGCGCAAACCAAGGCACAAATGGAGGCCAGACAATACGAAATCATTGAGGCTGAACAAGCTGAATTAGTCGTTCTAGCTCGCTACATGCAAATTTTGAGCGATGACTTGTGTCGGAAGCTCGCCGGTCGGGCTATCAACATTCACCACAGTTTTCTGCCTAGTTTTAAAGGTGCCAAACCGTACCACCAGGCCCATGTCAGAGGCGTTAAATTGATTGGGGCTACTGCGCATTACGTGACGGCAGATCTGGATGAAGGACCGATCATTGAGCAAGATGTTGCACGCACAGACCACAGCAAAACGGTCGAAGACCTGACCGCTATGGGTCGCGATACCGAAACCCAGGTGCTTGCCAGGGCCGTGAAGTGGCACAGCGAGCACCGGGTACTGCTTAACGGACACAAAACGGTCATCTTCAAGTGAGCTGGGAATACAGGTGCTTAAAGCGGTCTTCATAGTAAGCGCAGCGCTGCTGTTGGTGGCGCTCTACAAAAGCCCCAGCTTGCCTGGTTCAGGAG
>JAYUXO010000154.1:0-4555 GCA_043753505.1 Comamonadaceae bacterium | reverse complement strand
TTAAAGGTTTTTGGGCTGTAGCCCATGTAAATACTGCTGAAGCAGCTATTAAAAATATAGCGTTTTGAATGAAAAAGCGCACAGTATTGGTTCTAATGGCAGTTGATAAAAACGCTGTCATTCCCGTCTGCACGGGATTGACGCGACAGTCAATGGTATTGCTTTACGCCGTCGTTGTAACAGCCATGGGTGTTGACATGGGTTGTACTTGCGGCCAATTCAGCGCCCCAAACTCCCGCCGCAGCCCCGCCAGACTACCCGGTGCATCGACTGCATAGCGCAGCGCTTCCAGACGCAGCAACCAATCGCAAACACCCTGCGCCGCGTCACCAAACTGCAAGCGCGCCAGCTTTGCCAACTGGCGCGGCGGGCACACGGCAGGCACAGCCAGGCCCGCTTTTTCCAGCCGTTTGCGGGCGCGTTGCAGCAGGTGCAACCACGGGTCGTGCCGGGCACGTTCCCACAGCGTCCACAGTGCGCCCACAACGCCTGCCGCTGTGAGCAGGCCCGCCATCAAGTAACCCAAATGTTCCCAGCTGGGCGACTCGAAGCCTATGTTTTTCAACAGGTCCAGCTGCTTGCTTTGCGTGTAGTTAAGCACCCACTGGTTCCACCGGTTGTTCACCGCTTCCCAAGCTGCGCGCAGGTTGGCGGCCAGGTTGGGGTTCAAGTTGCCAATGGCTCCGGCAAACACGCCAGGCTGCGGTGCCAGGCGTGCGTATTCACCAATGCGCGCCGGTGCCACCGACGCCGTGGGGTCAACGCGCACCCAGCCGCGGCCTTCCAGCCACACCTCGGCCCAGGCATGGGCTGCCGACTGGCGCACCACCCAGTAACCGTCTACACCATTCAACTCAGCGCCCTGGTAGCCGGTCACGATGCGCGCAGGCACGCTCATGCTGCGCATCAGCACCACAAAGGCTGACGCGATGTGTTCGCAAAAGCCTTCCTTTTTGTCAAACCAGAATTCATCGGCCGTCTCGCGGCCATACACACCGGGCTCCAGCGTGTAGCGGTAGCCACCCGTGCGCAAATAAGCCAGAGCCCCCTCCAGCAAGCCCGCCGCGCCTTTGTCGGCATAGCGTGGGTCGCGCTGGATGTCGGTGGCCAGTTGCAAAGTGCGCGGGTTAAAGCCGGGCGGCAGTTCGGTGAAGTCTTGCAGGCCGGGAATGGCCTTCATGGGGCCGTGGCGAAACTGGGTGTGGCTTTCCATTTTGTAGCGCACGATGTCGGTAAAAGGCTTGTTCGCAAACCACTGCAAATCGGGCGTTCTCACCAGTTCGTAATTGGGCAGATCAGGCTTGTTGGCGGCGGCCTCCAGCGTTATCAACCAGGGGCGGTTGCTGGGCTCCATGGTTACTTCGTAGCGCACCGGCTGACCCAGCAATTGCAGGTTGCCAGGGGCCTGGTAGCGCGCCGAAAACAAGGCTTGCAGCGGTTTCCACTCGCGCCCGTCGAACGTTGAGAGCACCGGCCCGCGAAAATACAAATCAGGTTGGGACGGTGCCTCGCCCTCAAACTTGATGCGCAGCGCAATGCTGTCGTCCAGCGCGAGTTGCGCGATGGTGCCCACTTGCATGCTGCCCGACAGGCCGCTGCGACCGGTCATGCCGTCACTCGGTATGCCCCACAGCGGGGCCATCCGCGGAAACAGCATGAATAGCACCACCATGATGGGCGCGCCCACCAGCGCCATCCAGCCGGCGGTTTTGGCAGCCTCCAGCAACGGCGGTTTGCCCACCGGCATGTGGGCGTTGACCAGCGCCGTGAGCAGACCCAACAGTGCCACCAGCATGACCGCTGCCGTAAGCAGTGACTGCGAGAAAAAGAAGTTGGTCAGCATGGTGAAAAACGACAGGAAAAACACCACAAACGCATCGCGCCGCGCCCGCAGTTCCAGGGTTTTCAGGGCGAGCAACACCACGATGAGCGTCACGCCTGCGTCGCGACCCAGCAAGGTTTTGTGTGTGAAGTAAGTGGCTACCGAAGCCAGCGCCAACGAGCCCACACGCATCCAGAACCCTGGCAGCGGCTTGTTTTGCACAGCCAGCACGCCGCGCCACACCAGCACCGTGAATGCCAGCACGGCGCACCACACGGGTATCTGCCCAACTTGCGGCAGCAACACCCAGGCAATCACCGCGAGCAAAAACAAAGTGTCGCGCGCTTCGCGGGGCAGGTGGGTGAGCTGGTTCAGGGGATCCATGCGGGTGGTCAACATAGCGCAAGCGCCTCCAGACAAGTGCGTTTGTGCGCTTCGCCGCTAGATGGTTTGAGTTCCTGGCCTGGTAGACGCAAGCCAAAGTCCAGCCCGGTTTTCTCGGCCTGCAGCACCCAGGCGGTCAGGCGGGAGAGCTTGGCTTCCTTGTCGGCCACGCCGGCCTGCGCAAAGTCCAGCCAGAGCTCATAGCGCTGGGCCTGCTGGGTGTCGCGGCTGACCAGATCGTTAGAGCCGCGAGCTTGGGCGCGGGCCGCCTGTTTCCACACCACCAGCTTCATCGGGTCACCGCGCTGGTAGGCGCGAACGCCTTCAAACTCACCCGTGCTGCGCACCCGCGCCGCACCTGCGCCGCCCGCGCGGGGCTCGCCCGGTGGCAGCGGCGGCGCGTGCAGCTCAGGCAAGGGGTAGACCAGCACCTGCGAGGCGGGCCGCCACACCGTCCATACCCGAAAGGTGCCCAGCGGGTAGCGGGTTTCGGCAGTCAGTGCGGGTACCGGGTGCAGGCCGCGCCGCTGCGGTTTAAAGGCCACATGCACCGTGGTGCTGCCCTGCGCAGGAATGTCGGTCCAGTTCCAGCGGTCTTCGTGTAACGCGTTCGTGGGGTCCAGCACCGCCAGGCCAATGCTGCGACGAATGCTGCGTTTGCTGTGTGTGAGCGTGATGCCAAAAGTAGCATTAGCCCCTGCAAAAGTTGCTGGAGGTGCTATTAAATTCATAGTAATCCCACGCAAGGTGCCGTGGCACACATGCATGCCCACCACGGCGCTGCCAGCCAGCAGGAAGGTCAGCAAGTAACCCAGGTTCAGCTGGTAGTTGATCGAGGCCACCAGCAACACCATCAACGTCAAAGCCAGCATCAAGCCAGGGCGCGTGGGCAGGATGTAGACGTTGCGCTGGGTCAGGGTGATGCTGTCTGACAGAGGTAGACGGCTTTGCCACCACTTCCAGAAACGGTTCTGCAAGCGACGGATAGGGTTGCGCCAGGCGGGTGCCTCAGGGCCGATGGCGTGGGCAGCGGGCGCGACAGCTGTCATCGAAACGGAAGAAGAAGTCATTTTTTTCAAGCGTAAAGGCAGCGATCGCCCATTGTGATGGACGGTAAAGACTGAGTTGAATGAATGGGCGCGCGTGCTGGTATGTTCACCACCCACACGAACAGGGGCTTGAAACTTGGAAATAGTAGACACCATCGTCATCGGTGCTGGCGTGGTCGGCCTGGCCTGCGCGCGGGCGCTGGCACTGCAGGGGCGCGAGGTGCTGGTGATTGAGGCTGAAAACGCTATCGGAACGGGCACCAGTGCCCGCAACAGCGAGGTGATTCACGCGGGGCTGGGCTACGCACCCGGTTCGCTGAAAGCCCGCCTGTGCGTGCAGGGCAAACCGCTGCTGTATGCCTACCTGTGCGAGCGCGGCATTGGTCACCAGCGCTGCGGCAAATTGATTGTGGCCACCGCGCCGAGCCAAGTGCCCGATCTGGCGCGCATGCAAGCCAACGCAACCGCGTGCGGCATGCCCGACACGCAACTTATCAGCGCACAGGAGGCCATGGAGCGGGAGCCGCATTTGCAGTGCGCAGGCGCTTTGAGCAGCCCCACCACCGGCATTGTGGACAGCCACGGACTGATGCTCAGTCTGCAGGGTGACCTGGAAAACGCAGGCGGTAGCGTGGTGCTGAACACGCCGGTCAACAGCGCGCACATCACAGGCGATGGCACCATCATTTGCACCGGCGGCGCAGACGCGATGCAGCTGCGTGCGAAGCAGGTGGTGAACTGCGCCGGACTGCGTGCGCAAGCTGTGGCCGCCCGCATGCAGGGCTTTGCCGCCGAACACGTGCCGCCCACCCACTACGCCAAGGGCAACTACTTTTCGCTCTCTGGCAAAGCCCCGTTTTCGCAACTCATCTACCCCATCCCCGAGGCTGCAGGATGGGGCGTACACCTCACGCTGGATTTGGGTGGCCAGGCCCGCTTTGGGCCCGATGTGCAGTGGGTCGATACGCTTGACTATGACGTGAACCCCGCACGCGGCGCGTCATTTTACGAATCCATCCGCCGCTTCTGGCCTGCGCTGCCCGACGGTTCGCTGCAGCCGTCTTACAGCGGCATTCGCCCCAAAATTCAGGCACCCGGCGAAAAATCAAAAGACTTCTGGATTGCCGGGCCCAAGCAGCATGGCGTGCCGGGCGTGGTGCAATTGTTTGGCATCGAATCGCCAGGGTTAACGTCCTGCCTGGCGATTGGGGAGCATGTGGCGATGTTGGTGGCGCTATAAAATATATAGCTTGTTGAGCAGTATCGACAAGGGCCAACAGCTTATCTGGCATCAGAAGTC